>CAXYZD010000123.1:0-7491 GCA_964293455.1 uncultured Acinetobacter sp.
CAGATGCCTGATAGGATAAGAGTTCTGTGAAATTTGTCGTGTACAGAGAAAAATGTTAAAACAAGTTGCTCTTATTGCATTAATGGGGATGTCTGCGTCTGCAATGGCAGGTCAGTTTCAAGTTAAAGTCGGTGGTTCTGTTATTTCTCCAACAGGAGATCATACATTGGCACCGGGCGCTGTTGTAAAGGCAGATGATGAACTTGCATTTACACCATCAGTTGAATATTTCTTCAATGATAATATTTCTGCAGAATTATTATTGGCGACACCAATTAATCACGATGTTGCATTGAATGGAACAGATGTGGTTCGTCTTAAACATTTACCACCAACAATTACAGCAAAATACCACTTAAAAAATTCAAGCCGTTTTACACCGTACGTAGGTGTGGGTGGTACAGCATTTATTACATGGGATGAACGTGGTAAAGATGTGTTATCTGGCGCTAAAGTGAAAGTAAAAGAAGACTTTGGTTTTGCAGGTCAAATTGGTTTTAACTTCCAACCTACTGATGCGAAAAATTGGGGTGTGTATGCTGATGTGCGTTATTCGCAAATTAGCCCTGAAGTAGAAATTACAGGTTTTGATAAATTTGATTTAGATATCGATCCAATTGTTTATACATTGGGTTATAGCTACAAGTTCTAATTTAGAGTTTGTAGTGAAAAACCTCAGTTTGACTGAGGTTTTTTTATATCTGTATATTTTTGCTTGTCTAGTAAAACAGAAAATAGTCACAAAAAGTCCTATCAGTTTATTGTAAATTTTTTTAAGCTCATTTGCTGAATATAAAGAAGAATGAAAAATGAAGATTAGAATTATTGGATTGTTATTAAGTTTGGGCATATTTCAGATTGCTCAGGCGGCAAGTTTTGATTGTGAGCGTGCGACGATGGCTTCGGAACATACGATTTGTACACAGCGTGAAATTAATGATGCCGATGTGAAAATGGCAACCACCTATAATATTGTCCGTAAATTGGTTCCGATGGGAAATCGTGGGGTGATTCGAGATCAGCAAGTGAAATGGCTCGTTTTAAGAGATCAATGTCAGAGTAATGTTCAGTGCTTGGCTGAAGTATATAAAATGCGTCAACAGAAACTCGATTTGGAAATGAATCGAATTTATAAACAGGGTCCTTTTTAAATTTTTTTACCCAATGCCTTGAAATCATCTGATCTTGCTCCATCTCTAAAGCATTCAATAAAAAGTGTTTTAATTTTAAGGAACGAACGATGAGCGAGCAAAGTACAAAAAAACATAGTTTTCAGGCAGAAGTAGCCCAACTTCTACATTTGGTCACGCATTCTCTTTATTCTAACCCTGATATTTTCCTACGTGAATTGATTTCAAATGCTTCTGATGCATGTGATAAATTACGTTTTGAAGGTATTAACCATCCTGAATATTATGAAAATGATCCGACTTTACGCGTTCGTGTAAGTTTAGATAAAGAAGCAAAAACCATCACCATTTCAGACAACGGAATTGGTTTGAGCGAACAAGAAGCCATTGATAACTTAGGAACCATTGCCAAATCTGGTACCAAAGATTTTATGTCTAAATTGTCAGGTGATCAAAAATCTGATGCACAGTTGATTGGTCAGTTTGGTGTAGGTTTCTACTCAGGTTTTATTGTTGCAGATAAAATTACCGTGGAATCTCGTCGTGCAGGCGCAGATACTTCGGAAGGTGTACGCTGGATTAGCGGTGGCACAGGTGATTTTGAAGTTGAACAAATCACCAAAGATTCGCGTGGTACAGATATTATTTTGCATTTACGTGAAGATGCGTTGGATTATTTAGAAGCGTATAAAGTTAAACAAATCATCAATAAATATTCTGATCACATCAGCTTGCCAATTGAAATGCAAAAAGAAGTTTGGCAGCAAGAAGAAGCTGCTGAAGGTGAAGAAGCCAAGCATGGTCAATATGTCAAAACGGATGAGTGGGAAGCGATTAACTCAGCAAGTGCGCTTTGGACACGTAGTAAAAATGAAATTACTGAAGAGCAATATGTAGAATTCTATAAAAACTTAAGTCACGATTTTGATGCTCCACTTGCATGGGCGCATAACCGTGTTGAAGGCAGTACCGAATATACGCAATTGCTGTATGTACCGTCTAAAGCAGCTGCGAATATTTTTACACGTGAAGCCAAAGCAGGCATTAAGCTGTATGTGAAGCGTGTGTTTATTATGGATGATGCAGATAATCTAATTCCGAACTATTTACGTTTCGTTCAAGGTGTTGTCGATAGTGCCGATTTACCATTGAATGTCAGTCGTGAAATTTTGCAAGAAAGCCGTGATGTGAAAACCATTCGTGAAGGGAATACACGTCGTGTATTGACCATGCTCGATGGTTTAGCGAAATCAGAAGATGAAGCAGATCAAGAGAAATTCAAAAAATTCTATGCAGAATTTGGCTCAGTGATTAAAGAAGGTTTAGGTGAGGACATGGGTAACCGTGAACGCATCTTAAAACTTCTACGCTTCCCGACTTCACAAAATGATGATGTTTCGACTTCACTTGAAGCCTATAAAGCGCGGATGAAAGAAGGTCAAAAAGCGATTTATTTTGTGACTGCAGATAGCTTAATGGCTGCAAAAAATTCACCACAACTTGAATTGTTCCGTAAAAAAGACATTGAAGTATTATTGATGGCAGATCGTGTTGATGAGTGGGCAATGGAATTTGTGCATGAGTTTGACGGTACGCCAATGCAGAATGTATCGAAAGGTGCGGTAGACCTTGGCGATTTACAAGATGCAGAAGAGAAGAAAGCACTTGAAGCTGCAGCAGAACAGTTTAAGCCTATTGTTGATCAATTGTCTGATGCATTAAAAGCCAAAACCAAAGAAGTTCGTGTCACTACACGTTTGGTCGATTCTCCAGCATGTCTTGTGACCAGTGAGGGTGAACTTTCTCCACAATTGATTCGTATGCTACAACAAGCAGGTCAAGAAGTACCTGAATCGAAACCAATTTTAGAAATTAACCCTGAACATCCTTTGGTGAAAAAACTTGAAGGTTCAGCGCAGTTTGATGACCTTGCAAATGTGATCTTCGACCAAGCTGTGATTGCAGAAGGTGGTTTGCCAGCTGATCCTGCTGAATATATCAAACGTATTAACAGCTTATTACTCAAATAAGTCGTATGGAGTTTTGATGTTTCGAGAGAGCCTATCGTAAAGATAGGCTTTTTTATCAATAAAAATAATGAATAAATGAATTTGGTTGAACTACATCCCCCTTTGCATTTGGGCTATATAGAATTAAAAGCTGAAAATCATACAGAGACGTGATGGTTAGTGGATAAGTCTAAACTTATCCACTAACCATCAAATTATTTTTATATTTGGTTTAAAATAAGGCTTCTAAGCGCACCAATGCACTTGGGTAATGGCTTTTATCTTCGCGATGATCATTAAAATAATTTAAATCGCCTTGCACATAAAACCATTCACGTAAAACAGGTTGACGCCATGAAACAAAAGGTCCCCAACTGTTTAGACGTAGATCATTGTGGTCATAAAACCCACCTGTATAAATTCCGTAGTTAAAACGGTTGCCTTGAAAAAATTGGTGCTGACGGTAGCTTCGATTGTCCCAAGTGAGATCCTCATCTTGATCATCTGCATAGGTTAGATAAAACTGATTCGAAAGTAGTGCCTGATTTGGACGAGCATGGCTTATTTCAAGATTGGTGCGTAAATAATTTTTACTATCAATACCATAACGATATATTTGTTCTGCATGAAATTGGAAATCATTGTCTAACTCCCATGTTTTTTCCGCCTTTAAACGCGCATAAATATCATCACCAGAACGGATACCTAAATCTACATCGGTTTCAAAGGGCAGGCTTTTCGAAATTTGTGACCAACGTAGGGCAATAGAAGCATTGTCATCTTTAATTCGTTTGCTATCTATTTTTTTATTAGGATCATTGCTTGGATTTTCATTGGTAATCGCAATATTATTCTGAATTTCATTATCCAAAGAATCATCGCCAAAAACGACACTTAATCTATTTTCTAGCGTAGGTAATTTGATCCTACCTCTAATTCTAGGTTTGATATCATAGTCATCATGTTTATTCCAACGATTATCAATAATGACTCTGAGCGTTGCACTTGCGGGTTGCTCAGGATTGGTTTCACCAAACCAAGTATCCATTTTATGTGCTGTTCGGTCTGTCCAATTTCGTATCGATTTTTGTTGACGATCTGCCCAAGTCTTATCTTCTGTAAGCTCTGTTGGCAATACGATGGATTGATTTGATTCTTCGGGGAAGATTGTTGGGGTTGCATCAACTATTTGGGGAATTGTATCTGTCCATTTGATGTTTTGATCTTTAGTCGATGGAATTTGATTATTTGATTCTGTCTGCGCATGCAATGTCATGCTAAACAAAGAAGAACAGAGCAGTGGCACAAATCTGAAGTAAATATTGTATTGTTTCATATTCATAAAGACTCCATTCTTTTAGGCTGAAAACTATAGTTCTATCAATCGAACTCATCGAGTGCAAAAGTATTCAGCAGATGATATTTAAATTGGCTGACTGAATATCAGATTCAAAGGGAATAATTAAGTTGTAGCAAACATTATTATAAATTGAAAGTTATTATTTTAAATCAACTACATCTATGAAAGATTAAGTGACGTAGTTCCGATATAAAGATAAAAAAAAGGAAACTAGTCAGACTAGTTTCCTACGCTAAAGCAAAAATTCTGTTGAGATACATCTGATCAGTATTTAAAAAATTGTAGGACAATTTTTAGATGCGATATTCTAATCTAAATATGACATAAAAACTGCTTATAAGGTAGTCATAATGGGACATTTGTTTAAATAAGATACAATGAAATATGCAAAATTAATGATAGCTTTGGACTTACTCAATATATTGATTACAGAAAATTTAAACTAAATTAGAAAACTAAAAATCCTCCGAAAAGGAGGATTTAGTAAAAAGATGACTAAAATGATTACATTAACGTCATCAATAATTAAGTACATCAAAAGATAGAAAATTACAGCGGATGTTTAAGAAATCTATAGTTTAATAATAAGTAAAAACTAGATTAAAGAATAGATGAATTGTGCAAACTTATAGTGGTTTTTTGTATTTTCAGTAACTTGTTCAGGTCTGCTGTAATGCACTAAACCTACAGTGGCATAGGTTTAGCTGAAATATTGAATGATTTATTTTTCAGGAACATCACATTGATCATCATTGCAGACAGGTGCATCAGTCGATGGTTCAGTGGTCGCTTGATCAGTCGTATTGAGTGTTTGTTCAAACACTTTTAAAAATACATCACGAGGTTGAGCACCTGCCAAAGCAACACGTTGATCAAAAATGAAGAAAGGTACACCTGTTACTTTTAACTGTTCATGTGCAACTTGCTCATCAAATTTAACAAAGTCAGCAAACTCTTCTGAATCGAGGAGATCATCGACTTCTACAGGGTTTAAACCAATACGTGATGCAACATCTTCCAATGTTTCACGCTCGCCAATCGGTAAGCCTTGTGTCATATAACTATAAAATAATGCTTCTTTAGCTTCTGAGCCTAAGCCTTTACTTTGTGCCAAATGTACAAGACGGTGTGCATTAAAGGTATTGCCTGAGTTAGCATTTTCCCAATTGAATTCAATGCCTTCAGCTTTTGCCATTTCCGCAATATTGCGCTGCATATTTTCTACTTCGGCAATGGTGCGGTTATATTTTTGTGCCAAGCGTTCAGAGTTTGAAATTTCTTGGCGAGGTGGCGCTTCAGGATCAAGTTCAAAACTATGCCAATGAATTTCGAGTTCAATATCGGCTTGTTCAGCAGCAGCTTCTAAACGTTTTTTTCCGATATAACAAAACGGACAAACGATGTCTGACCAAATATCTACACGCATGGCATTCTCAAAATTTTATAAACAGGCTGTAATTATGAGGGCATTAGGTTCAGATTTAAAGTTTTGTATATCGACGTTACTTATTTTCTAAAAAGCGATAGGCTGCTGTCGTTCGTTTAGCTAGGGTGAGTACACAACCAATATTCATAATCACTAGGGCTGCAAGCATGACAAAATCATGCTGCCAAATATAATATTCAATTGCTGTGGCAAAACAGGCGATAGTAAGCAAAGCCATACGATGTTGTTTTGCCATTGGACCTGCAAAATTTGATGGTGCACCCATAGAAACTGCCAATGTTCGAACATACGCCGTGAGCACAGCAAGTAATGCTGCTAACCATCCGAGTTCTGCGCCCCAAACTGAATTTAGAACGGAATATCCTGCGGCAATAATAATCAAGGGATCAGAGATACGATCAGGAATGTCATTAAATAACTCACCTGAAGCTGTAGATTTTCTACCTTCAATGGCGACCATGCCATCAAATAAATTACACAGTAATCTGCCTTGGATCAGAAGTGCAGCAGCGATGAGCCAAAATGGGCGCATACTCAAATTTTGTGTTGAAAGCAGAAAGCACATTGCCGATAACAAAGCAAAGAAAATACTCAGAATTGAAATTTGATTAGGCGTAATTGATTTTTGACTGAGCCAACGAGCAAAGTTTTTACTGAGCTGATTGCCTCGGACTTTGAGCGGTCGTCTTGCTTCACTTGGATCATGTTGTTGCATAGCTAATTACTCTGATTCTTAGTTTTTGAAATATATAAAAATAATTTATGTTGGAATATGAGGCTGATTTTTATAAGCGCGATAAAGTTTCAAATTGGTAAAGACAGCAAATAGAAATGCCACGGTAATTACAGGCGTTAAGGTGTATACAATAGAGGGTGTACCAATCAAATGATGTACAAGTATTAAAAAGCTCCCTGTCAGTAAAACTGTACATATTGGAGGTAGACAAAGTTTGGCAAGATCATTTTTAAAATAATTAAACTGTTTATCAATTAAAAAGGTCATAAACAAAGTAATGACAAAGCTACAGATTCCTTGAGTTAAGCCTGAAATGATACCGTGCTGTAGGTTATCCATTTTTGTATTAATATAGAATGTCCATCCACCCCAAAGCATGAAAGCAAGAATGGCCGAAATCAAATTATAACTACGGTCGGTTTTTATGGTTTTCGTCATTTTTATCGGTTATTCGTGGCAAATTTTATAAGATATACCTTATATTTCATTAGATTATTACACCGTAAAATAATGTAAATTATTGCAATGATTAAAAAACACACACAAATTTATAGTTTAAAGTTATGCTTATTTATATAAAAAGAGCATCAATATAGAGGTCGATATGCACCGTTTTGTCATTTTCCTCATTTTTTTGATTACCGTAGTGGCATTCATTATGGGCTATCAACATTATTCATTGAAAAAAAATGAAGCTGAACGTCAGACTTTTGATTTGGTGATGTCTGAAAAAATGGGGCAATTGTATGAACAAGCACAGGATTGGTCGAAACCAATTCAGCTGAATGTACATGATGAACGTCTACACG
>CAXYZD010000124.1:0-7413 GCA_964293455.1 uncultured Acinetobacter sp.
TTAAATTCTAAACACCCTCTGTCACAAGACAGAGGGTGTTTTTTATTGTTGGGAATAAAGGGAAAATAGATATAAAAAAAGAGAACCCCATCATCCTGACCGAACTCTCTTTATATTAAGAAGACCTCTTCGATGTTGGATCGTTAAAGTTATTTCAACATCTTTATTAATAAGGAATTATTTTCATTGATTATGATTTCAAAATATTTACTGTTTGTTGCACAAAAGCCATAAGCTTTTTTCTTTTAGGAATTAGATCTTTCATATAATCTCCCCAGACTTCAAAGAAAATAGGAGGGGGATTTGAGGCTGCAATGTAGTTTTGTGCGCCTTCTAAAACTTCGAGTTCTAATCCTTCCACATCTATTTTAATTAGACTTGTATGAGGGAGTTTTAAGTGATCAATCGGTTGCATTTATATTTTTTCAAAAGTAATGGGTGTTTCAGCGTCTTTTGTTGGTCTCTGATTTCATAATCTAAAGAAAGTGAACTGATATTTGCCTCCTGAGAGAGTTCGAGTATAGGAATATCAATTTCAGCCTATTTTTCACCAATTGCAATATTGTATGCAGTACAGGTATTGATTAGATTATTGGTAAAAATATTTGCACAAAGTTGATAATAAACCCCGCGTTGGGCTTCGAGACTGATTACTCGCCCATTCTGTTTTTGAATAAAATTAGCAATAGGAATGGTGATTGAGCCTAGATTTGCACCAATATCGATAAAATAGGCTGACTTAAACCATGACAAAAATGTTGTAAAATTTGCAGTATGCCTTCTTCCTAATATTGTCCTGAAGGTAGTTGCTGACTAATATTAAAGAGTAGAAATTGTAAATTTTTAACAAGATAGAGTTTGACGTTAAAATTTGAGCTATTTTGTTTAGGCTTTGGACTTGGCTTAGTTGTTGATGTCATTTTTTTTATTTGATTCAAAGTATTGTTATGGTATTGCTCTAGTTGTAATCGATTTATGCCGATTTAACAACTAGAAACACCAGATCCCTTACATTTGAGGTGATAAAAGTGCTTATTGAATTAATCCAACAAACTCATTACATCATCTTCGGACAGTTTAACTTCATTTTCATGGTCAATACTAAGAATTGATTGGGTAAGGTTGGCTTTGTTTTTTTGCAAAGCGAGAATTTTTTCCTCAATACTTTGATTGGTAATGAGTTTATAAACAAAGACCGGTTTTTTTTGACCAATACGCCAAGCACGATCAGAGGCTTGATCTTCAGCAGCGGGGTTCCACCAAGGATCATAATGAATGACGGTATCGGCAGCGGTGAGGTTTAAGCCCACGCCACCGGATTTTAAGCTAATCAGGAAGACTGGAATATCGCCTGTTTGAAAAGCTGTAATCACTTCATCACGTTTCTTGGTTTGTCCTGTTAGTTTGACTGTTGAAATATTGAGTGTTTTTAAATTATTTTCAATGAGTTGTAACATGCTGGTAAATTGTGAAAAGATCAAAATTTTACGACCTTCTTCTACCATATCTTGAACCATTTGTAATAAATGGTCTAATTTTGCCGATTCAATATTTTGATTTTTGACATCATCCAATTGTAATAGAGTAGGGTGACAGCAGACTTGTCGAAGTTTCAGTAAAGCACTGAGAATTTGAATTTGGCTACGACCAAAACCTTTCGCGGCAATCAACTCACGAATATTTTTTTGCATGGTGGCACGAACAGCCTCATAAAGTTTGGACTGTTGTTCATTCATGTCAATATTGACTTCAATGGTGGTTTTTTCAGGAAGCTCTTTTGCCACTTCAGTTTTTAAACGGCGTAACATGAAGGGTTTAATACGAGAAATGAGTTTATTTTTAATGCTAAGATCGGCATTTTTTTCGATGGGTTTACGGTAACTTTTATTAAAAACATCCTGACTATAGAGAAAACCGGGCATTAAGAAATGGAACAATGACCAAAGTTCACCAAGATGATTTTCCATCGGTGTACCTGTGAGACAAAGTCGATGTTTAGCATTGATTTGTCGGACGACTTGGGCTGCTTTAGCACGTGGATTTTTAATATTTTGTGCTTCATCTAAAATGAGCATGTGATATTGATGAGCCAAGAAAAAATCTTCATCACGGGCTAACAGTGGATAAGTACTGAGAATAATATCGACATCATGGATTTGGTCAAAATAAGTCTGGCGATCATGCCCTTGTAGCACCAAGACTTTCAATTCAGGTGTAAATTTTTCAGCTTCTTTGCGCCAATTATGCATCAAAGATGTCGGAGCAATAATCAGTGCAGGATGTTGTTCTAATCGACCTGCTTGTTTTTCAAGGAGTAAATGCGCAAGCGTTTGTGCTGTTTTACCCAAGCCCATATCATCGGCAAGAATGCCACCGTGTTCAGTTTCACGTAAAAACTGTAACCATGCCAAACCTTGTTGTTGATAATGACGTAATTCACCTTGAAAACCTTGTGGCGTAGCAATTTGTTGTTGATAGCTTGTCTGTAGTTTATGTGCAAAAGTTTTTAAGCGTTCATTACTGTGCCATGGCATCCCTAAATGATGTTCTAAATCTAAGAGTTGAGCAGCGTCATATTGATCAATCGCATTTGATTGAGGATGACGTAAAATTTCTTTTAAATAGCTTAGAATGGGCTTGATATCTTTGATACTAAGTGCAAGCTGTATTTCATTTTCAGCAATAGAAACGAGAAAAAACTCATCTTCTTTGAGCTGCTCAATATATTGATCTTCAAGTAAATTCGGGTTGGACTGTATCACATAGCCAAGGAGTTCAATGAGATTGTAGGTTTGACCTTGGCTATCTTGGATGGTTGCACCAACATTAAACCAATCTTGTTTTTGTTCAGATTCATTGAGTGATAATTGTAAATTATGTGTGGCATTTAAGTTAAATAAACTGGCTTGATGATGCTCAACTTGCCATCCAAGTAAGGCGATTTTATTTTCAGGAATCAATTGATTGATCCAGACATTGGGGTCTGCACAAATAATTGAATTTTCTGTTGTATCATCAAAAGCAGGACGTTTGCTTTTGGCGATTTGAGTGAGCCATTTGAGTGATGGAATAGTTTGTTTTAAGGTATCAATCGCTTCTTTTTCTAAGGCAATATCACGTTGTTGGCGTACAGTCTGTTCATTGATTTGAGCAATAAAATACTGATCGGGAGCGCCTTTTTGAATGCGTCCAGCAGCATATTCAAACTCAATTTCAGCCATTGCATAATGATGCATTTGCCCTAAACGATCATATTGTGAAAAATAACCAAATTTTAAAATTGGTGTTGGTTTACCTGTTAAGGTCGGTATATTGAGCACAGATTGTGCTTGTGGTAAATCATCAAAAGCGGCATAAGGCTGAATTAATTGTTTAAATTCCGCCAATATTTCCACAGGCATTTGTGGCATATCCATCAATTCAGCAATCATTTCACTCGAGTAAGATGATTCAAGCACGCCCACTTGATTATTGAGCGTATCTAGGTAGCTTAATGGGTGAGAATGGATAATATAAATTTGCTCACTGTGTTCTGTTGAAATCAATTGATTATCTGTATTAAAAAATTGTGCAGTGAGTTTTTCAGTTTTATTTTGAGGATGTACTTTCCAGTTAAATTCGAGCTGATAGCTGTCATCAGTCCAATTTAAAGCGAGATTTTTTGCATCGAGTGCATAACAAGAACCACTTTGAATAGCAGTTTTCAGTTGTTCTTGGTAAATACCAGAAATATCCCATGTTGGCGGATAGTAATGTGCATTTGGAAAGTTTAATTTGGCAAAAAAATACAAATGACTAAAGATTTTCTTTTCTTCAGCACTGACTTTTAAACGTTCATTGAGCACATTGTCATAACTAACATATGGTGTGGTATCTCGAATTTGACCATCTTTATTGCGTCGTACTTTATAGATGGCAATCTGTAATTGTTGAGTATGATGCTTTGGCTGAAACACATAAATGAGTTGGTGTTGTGATTGCGTTTCAGTTTTAACTTGAGCCAATTGTTGTTTAAACTGATCTAACCATACTTTTGCAGTGTGATGGGCTTTTTGTTGTGAGTTTTGCTCAGGTTGATTGGAATTGATTTGTCCCAAATTTTGTCGATCATAAAAATAACGGGCTAAAGCTGCGGCATGCTTGCAATTATAACCAACTGGGCAGCTACAATCGGTATCGATAATACTTTGTTTTAATGGACTATAAATCAGGGTCGTATCATAACGATAACTTCCCATAATGCGTGCTTCTACCACCACATTTTGGCGATCTTGATACATTTCGAGGGATTTAAGATCAATTTTGCTGACATAACTGATACTGCGTTGTAATGTTGCGGTGTCAAATCGTGCCAAAAATTGATTCAATGTCATCATAAATATAAAGTAAAAAAATTAAAAAACAATTGGATTAGTCTAACGCAATTTTGAATGTGAAAATGTATTAACCACGATAAATTATTGATTTTTGATTAACTAAAAGTGACATCTCATTTATATGAAAATGATGAGTTATGCAACTTTAAAAGTCTAAAAATCTGTCAGTATAACTTTTAAATTATTCACTCAAATAATGCAGGGATGCCAAAAACAATGAAACCTAATCCAATTTACTATACAGATCAACATTTTGCATTTTCAGATTCAGTACGAAAGTTTGTTCAAAAAGAATTGATGCCCCATATCAACGCATGGGAAGAAGCTGAAACCTTTCCTCGCGAGCTGTATCAAAAAGCTGCTGATATTGGCTTACTGGGTTTGGGCTTTGATGAAAATTATGGAGGGATTGCAGGGACGGATGCTTTTCATGTTTTACTTTCATCTATTGAACTTGCAAAAACAGGGTCAGGCGGATTATGTGCTTCATTGTTATCACATTCTATTGGTGCGCCTCCGATTAATCATTTTGCATCTGCTGAAATTAAAGAAGCGGTACTAACCAAAATATTATCGGGCGAAAAAATTTCGGCATTAGCAATTACTGAACCAACAGGTGGCTCAGATGTTGCTGCATTGCAAACCAAAGCTGTTCGTGAGGGTGATGATTATATTGTCACAGGTGAAAAGACTTTTATTACGTCAGGGATACGTGCCGATTATTATACGGTGGCAGTACGTACTGATCCTGAAGCCAAAGGTCCGAATGGCATTTCGATGCTCCTAATTGATGCACATAGCGATGGCATTACCAAATCAAAATTGGACAAGATGGGATGGTGGGCATCAGACACAGCACATCTACATTTTGACCAAGTTCGAGTGCCCGTAAAACATTTGCTTGGTGCAGAAAATATGGGTTTTTTAGTGATTATGAATAATTTCAATATGGAACGTTTTTTTCTAGCAGCAAGTAGTTATGGTTTTGCATTGGTTTGTTATGAGGAGGCTCTAGAGTGGGCACAGCAACGAAAAACATTTGGCAAACGTTTAGTTGATCATCAAGTCGTACGTCATAAACTTGTGGATATGGCGACAAGACTGACTACAACTTTGGCTTTACTTGAAGATACGGCTTATCGTTTAGGGCGAGCTGATATGCAGGGTAGTGAATTGATTGCACAAATTTGTATGCTAAAAAATGTAGCGACACAAACCATGCAATTTTGTGCCGATGCATCTGTGCAGACACTAGGTGGTATGGGTTTTATGCGAGGCATGAAATCAGAACGTATTTACCGTGATGTCAAGGTGAATATGATTGGTGGTGGGGCGGAAGAAATTATGAAAGATTTAGCGAGTCGTCAGTTAGGGTTTTGATAGACTAAATTTGAGTAAGTAGTATCTTAAGATACTACTTACTCTCAGTTTCAACAGGAAATCTCTTCTAAGCTGACTTGCCTTATTTCAAAAAGAGGTTGCTTAAGTAAGGCATTTAATGCAGAAAAGTCCTCAAAAGCGAGATCGGTACTTTCGATTAAAATGCCATCTGGATTCATCTGATATTTAAAAAATGCTGAATTATTTTCAATAAAGGAGTTGAAAAGCTCAGGAGTGTCACTGAGTTCAGTTAATGAACCAGAAATGAATAATTCATCCTCAAGGAGATAAGTTCCTACGAGTGCAAAATAATCAGGATTTGAATAAGTCAGAATTTTTGTATGACCAAAATATTTTTGTTCTTTGAATAGCCAAATGGCATATAGCTTGTCATCTTGTTTAAACTCTAATACTTCATATGCAAGAATATTGACGATTTTTGCAAATTTTAGTACAGCATCATCAGGTAAATCAGTGGGGAGTAATGTAATTAAACTTCCATCTAGAGTACATAAGTGATGACCATATTCCTGTAAAAGTTCCTCTAATTCTGCTTTAAATTCGTCAGATGGATAGTTGTGAGTATGGCTTTCACATGGTGGGCAATACATAGATAATTCAGCATTGCGCATAAATTGAATGTTTTTTATTTCGCAATGTTGTTGAGCCAATAGTAAGCTATCTTCGATTTGTTCAATATCACCATAGCCTTCGCAGCCATCAAATTCAGGGTTGGTAAGATATTGACCTTCATCATTATAGAAGAAGTTACGTTGTCTAATCAAATATTTAATATTACTCATTACTTTCTCCATTGGTGATTGTATTGAGCTGCTCTACGTTTATTTGTTGTACTTCAAAAATAGGCTGTTTGAGTAAAGCATTGATTGATTTTAATTGACTAAAGCTTATATCTTCCCAGTCAATATTGACAATACTATGACGATCTTCAGCATAAACTACAGCGGGAATACCAAGGATTAAGTTTTTTAATATTTCAGGGCTTTCACTGATATTTTCTAAAGCTTGATCAAAAACCTGCTCATTAAAATCATTTTCAAAAATGTAGAGTTCAAAATCATCTAAGGTACTGAAATTTTCATCGATACTGTCAAAAACATTATAATTTTCACTACGTAAATAATCTTGCTCTTGGTTCGACCATAAAATATAAATCGGTTTTTGACTGTCAATTTCAAGTAGTTGGTAATGCATTACTCCTGAAATTTGAGCAAATTGAAAAGCATCATCTAGGCTTAACTCAGGGAGTTCATCATCAATTTCAAAGTCTTCACCTGTTTTTTCTTTGATAAATTTTTCTAATTTTTCATAGGTTTCATCGCTAGCATAACCGTTGCCAATATCATAATTACTTAACTCTTCTTCGGCATACAATGCTTCTACAATTAACTCTTTAAAGGCTTGTTCGGCTTCAGCTTTATTATTGTAGATGGTATGAATACGACCCGCTTCAGGAGAACCAGTTTGAAACCATTCATCGTTATAGGCAAAGTCATTGTGGCGAATGATATATTGAATATGATTCATATTTTTCCTTGTATTTACTGTTTTTGGGTTAAATTTTGCAGCGTTTCTAAATTAATTTTTCGAATTTCATAAATTGGATGCTGTAATAATTCATTGATTATATTTAGAT
>CAXYZD010000125.1:0-7394 GCA_964293455.1 uncultured Acinetobacter sp.
CTGCACACTGATATCATTTTTATGCAGTAAATTTACAAATATTATTTTATGTAAATCATCAAGTGCTACTATATTGAAATTTTCAATTTTTCGCACCTGATATTCAACTTTTTTATGTAGTTTCGACGGTTTTTTTCACCTTAAACCATGTTGCATACAACGCAGGCAAGAAAAATAGTGTCAATAATGTTGCAATAATCAATCCGCCCATAATCGCCACGGCCATCGGTCCAAAGAATATACTGCGAGATAATGGAATCATCGCAAGTACCGCAGCCAATGCAGTCAAAATAATCGGGCGGAAACGGCGTACCGTAGCATCCAAAATTGCATCCCACTGATTTTGCCCTGCCAAAATATCTTGCTCAATCTGATCAATCAAAATCAATGAGTTACGCATGATCATACCTGACAGTGCAATTGTACCCAGCATTGCGACAAAACCAAACGGCTTATTGAACAGAAGTAAGAACAGCACGACCCCTATTAAACCCAGTGGCGCAGTTAAAAAGACAATGAATGAACGTGACAAACTTTTTAATTGAATCATCAATAAGGTAAAAACCACAGCCAAGAACAATGGCATACCTGCATTCACAGAACTTTGTCCTTTTGCCGATTCTTCGACTGTACCACCAACTTCAACCAAATAACCGCTCGGTAATTCAGTGCGTAGCTGATCCATTTTTTCAGCCAATTCACCCACTACGCTTGCAGGTTGTAATTTAGTCGAAATATCTGCACGAACAGTAATAGTCGGTAAACGGTTACGATGCCAAATTAAACCATCTTCAAACTTATAATCAATTTTTGCAATTTGTGCCAAAGGAACAATGCCACCATTACTTGTTGGCACAGCCAAACTCGACAATGCTTCGACGCTCATTCGTTCTTGCTGATCGCCACGAATACGAATATCAATCAGTTCACGTTTTTCACGGTACTGATTAATCACCGCACCTGTAATTGAACTGTTTAAGAAATTAGCTAAATCTTGTGAAGTTACCCCCATTTGACGTGCACGATCTTGATCAATGTTTAAAGAAATGATTTTACTCGGTTCACCCCAATCTAAATGTACATTGGTGGTATTTGGATTCTCTCCCACCAACTTCGCAACTTTCATGGCTTCTTGACGTACCGTTTTAACGTCTTCGCCTGAAACACGGTATTGCAGTGGATAACCTACAGGTGGGCCATTTTCAAGTAATGACACACGGGTACGGACTTGTGGTAAAAGTTGGCGAATTTGAGTATCTAAAGATTGTCGAATGTCATCACGATCATCAATTGATGATGCCAACACCACAAATTGCGCAAAACTCGCTTGTGGCATTTGTTGATCGAGTGGCAAATAAAAACGGGGGGAGCCTGTACCGACATAAGCCACATAGTTATCAATCCCCTTTTGTTTTGACAAAAAGGCTTCAACTTTTTTCACAGCATCTTCTGTCGCTGTGAGTGATGCACCTTCTTCAAGTTTTAAATCGACCAAGATTTCTGCACGGTTAGACGGTGGGAAAAATTGCTGTGGTACGAGTTTAAACATCGCAACCGACAACAGAAAAATACCCACAGTAATGGCTACAACGGTTTTTCGATAGGTCACACACCAATTCACGAGTTTACGGAAGCTTTGGTAAAAACGACTTTGATAAGGATCAAAATGCTCACCTGCATGATGCACAATCGGCTCAGGTTCAGGCTGTTTGCGTAAGCGAGCAATCAGCCGTTGATACCACGGCGCACGCTGAGCTGTTTTGCTAAAATCAGGCAATAATTTATCACCCAAATATGGGACAAACAGTACAGCCGCAACCCACGATACAATTAGTGCAATCGTCACCACTTGGAAAATTGAACGGGTATATTCACCTGTACTTGATGCCGCTGTGGCAATTGGTAAAAAGCCTGCTGCAGTAATGAGTGTTCCTGTCAGCATTGGAAATGCTGTACTCGTCCACGCATAGCCTGCTGCTTTCATTCGGCTATAGCCTTGCTCCATTTTGATTGCCATCATTTCAACAGCAATAATCGCATCATCGACCAATAAACCGAGTGCTAAAATCAGCGCACCCAAAGAAATTTTGTGTAGACCGACATCAAATAAATTCATCCCTGCAAAGGTCATTGCCAAAACCAACGGAATGGAAAATGCCACCACAAGCCCAGTACGAAAACCCAGTGAAAAGAAGCTGACCAATAAAACAATAATCACTGCTTCAGCAAGTACTTTGACAAACTCGTGAATACTGCTCTGTACTGCCACAGGCTGATCCGACACTTTTTGCAGTTTCATACCCAAAGGTAAATTTTTTTGTAGCGATTGAAATTCTGTTTCGAGGTTTTTACCAAGCGCAATAATGTCGCCACCTTTACGCATCGCCACCGATAACCCAATCCCATTTTCTCCCATGAAACGCATGCGAGGTTGGGCAGGTTCACTAAAGCCTCTATAAATATCGGCAACATCACCAAGTTGAATGGTTTTATCACCGACCAACAATGGCATTTTTTTTAAGTCATCGACACTTTTAATTGCACCACTGACGCGTACTTGAATACGGTCTGAATCGGTTTCAAAGTAACCTGCACTCGTAATGGCATTTTGTTTCGCCAATGCCTCTTGAATGCCTGTAACAGGTACACCAAGTTGTACCGCTTTGGTATTGGATAATTCAATCCAGATCTTCTGATCTTGTAAGCCAATCAAGTTGACTTTACTAACATCTTTCACACGTTGCATTTGTAACTGCAAGCGGTCTGCATATTCTTTTAAAGTCGCATAATCAAAGTCATTGCCTGTGAGTACATAAATATTGCCATAAGTATCGCCAAACTCATCATCAAAGAATGGACCTTGTACACCACTTGGTAATTGCTCTTTGATATCCCCCACTTTTTTACGAACTTGATACCACACATCAGGTACTTGCGAAGACTTCAACGAATCTCGCGCCATAAACATAATCATGGATTCTCCCGGTCGAGAATACGCCATAATTTTGTCGTATGAGCCTGTACTCATCAGCTGTTTTTCAATTTTATCGGTAATTTGCAACGATACTTCTTCTGCCGTTGCTCCCGGCCAATAAGTCTGTACCACCATCACTTTAAAGGTAAATGGTGGGTCTTCACTTTGTGAAAGTTTTGAATAAGAAAAAGCACCAACAATTCCGAGCAAGATCATAAAATAAAGAACTAAGCCTTTATTTCTCAGTGCCCATTCAGAGAGGTTAAATTTAATGGGTTCGCTCATATGCCCGCCTCTTTGATACTGACAGCACGATTTTCACGGTCTACAGGTTTAATTTTTTGTTTTTCACGCAGTAAATGCACACCACCAACCACCACCCATTGCCCTGCTTGTAAACCACTTAGCACAGGCACACTGTCACGCCCATAAGCACCAAGCGTCACATTGACTTTGTGTAGCGTCTGATTTGGATTCACTACCCAAACATAAGCCTGATTTTCAGTGGCTGATACACTCGACAAGGGCACACTCAAAATATTTTGAATATTTTGACTAAAGAAAACACGGGCACTTTGTCCAAGTTGAATTGCTGACTGACCTTCTTTTAGGGCAACTTTGACACTAAAGGTTCGTGATTGATCTGCCGCAGGAGAAATTTCTCGTACATAGGCTGCAAATTTGTCATTCGGTTTAGACCATAAGGTGATCCATGCGTCTTGACCGACTTTAATTGATGAAATGGCTTGTTCAGGAACACCAATCACCACTTCACGATCACCATCAATCGCCATTTGATATGCAGGCTGCCCTGCTGAAATGACCTGACCGACTTCAATATTACGTTCAGTAATCACACCATTTTTATTGGCAACCAATTGGTTATATCCTGTTTGGTTGGCGCTCACATCATAATTTGATTGTGCTTGTTTCAATGCTGCATTGGCTGAGTCATATTGATTTTTTACCGCATCATACTGTGAACGACTCACCGCATTAATCGGTAAAAGTTGCTGAAAACGCTTAAATTCATCTGCTGCAACTTTGACAGCAGACTGCGCACTTTCAAGCTGTGCGCGCGCTGAGTTCATTTGTAATTGGGCATCTTTGACATCGAGTTTTGCTAAAACCTGACCATTTTTAACCCGATCTCCTGTATCAACATAACGTTCAACAATTTGCCCACCGACACGAAATGCTAAAGCCGTTTGTTGCTTTGCCTGCACATCGCCTGCATAACTTTTTTGATCAAGCAGTGAGGTTGCGGGTTGTTGAACCATTACAAAGGGAATTTGTTCTACAACAGGCTGTTCTTTACTGCATCCCCACAGCGTTACATAACTGATGATCATCAGACTCGTGATCGTGGTTTTCAGAATACTCATACACAAAGCTCTTATTCAAATGTGTTTTTTCAGGCAAAATAGCTTTTCAGACAAAATAATCATAGGCTATTAATTTGATCATTTTTTAATTAATATACCGCACGGTACACTAATTGCAATTGTAGTAAAAAGTAAATGACTTTACTTGATTTTTTTGATGGATATTTTTGTGCAAACACCTGTTGGACGACCGAAAGACCTCGAAAAGCGTCAGAATATTTTGAATGCTGCCAAAGCGGTTTTTCTTAAAAATGGCTATCATGGTTCAAGCATGAACCAAATTGCCCAAGAAGCAGACGTGACTAAACTCACGGTCTATAACCATTTCCAAGACAAAGAAAAATTATTTATTTGTGCGATTGAAGCCACTTGTGAAGAATCAATTAGCGCTAAACCATTAACATTATCTGCGGATAGCAATTTTCGTGAAGTGCTTCATCAAACTTGTCGGCTTGCATTAAATGTGGTCAATTTGCCTGAAGCCATTAAGTTAGAGCATTTATTGCTTGAGCTCGCTGCCGAAAAAAATCCATTGGCGGTTTTATTTTTTAATGCATCGCATCAACGTATGAATATGGTTTGGGGAAATTTATTCAGCCAAGCAGCATCTTTTGGCTTTATTCAAGACAATCTAATCGATAAGCAAATCAATCTCATATTGTCTTTACTACTTGGTGTGCGCCATCACGAAGTTTTACTTGGTATTCGTAACCCGCCCAATGCTGAAGAGAAAGAAAGCATTATTACTGAAAGCATTGATCTATTCTTATTAAAATATAGTACCTCGTCCTAATATTTAAATTCTAAATAATCTATAAAGATCAATTTGGGCATACTGCATTGTCACTGCCCTATTTGCAGAAAAAGTATGCAATGAATACATACTTTTGTCTGTACCTGCTTGGCTTAGCAGGAAATCAAGTGCATATTCGAAAAAGAGAACACATGGAGAGTAAACAAATGATTCAGCAAATTGATGCTCCACTACGCGAAGATGTCCGCCTACTCGGCAATCTGCTCGGAGAAACGCTAAAAGAACACGCAGGGCAAGATTTGTTTAATCAGATTGAACAGATTCGTGCTTTAGGTAAAGGCGCACGTGATGGACAGCTTGAAGCTGAAAAAGAGCTCGAACAACTCTTTCTCAATTTAAAAGATGAAGAAATTTTACCACTAACCCGTGCCTTTTCGCATTTTCTGAACTTTGCCAATATTGCTGAGCAATATCATGTGGTACGCAGTCGCCGCCAAAGCGAATTTGATGTGTCTGCACCCTCTCCAAATGTGCTTGATCATTTATTTGAAAAATTTAAAAACCAACAAATTAATGCAGACAAACTCTATCAACAAATTTGTGAATTAAAAATTGAATTGGTACTCACGGCGCATCCGACTGAAGTGAGTCGTCGTACCCTCATTCAAAAATATGATGGTATTAACAATTGCTTATCTCAGTTTGATCAACAAAAACTCACACCAAAGCAACGTGATGAAGTCCTTGCCGATTTAAAACAATTGGTCTGTTCTGCTTGGCAAACCGATGAAATTCGTCAGCATCGCCCAACGCCAATTGATGAAGCGAAATGGGGTTTCACCACCATTGAACAAACGTTGTGGAATGCTGTACCGAAATTCATTCGTAGTTTAGATTCACAAGTACAAGACAACTGTGAAAAATCTTTGCCATTAAATATTGCCCCTATTCGCTTTGCATCGTGGATGGGCGGTGACCGTGATGGCAACCCGAATGTTACTCATAACATTACCCAAGAAGTGCTTTGGCTTTCTCGTTGGAAAGCTGCCGATCTTTATCTGCGAGATATTGAAGATTTACGCTGGGAATTGTCGATTGAAGCCTGCTCTGATGAATTATTAGAAGCATTAGGTCAACGCCACCCTGAACCGTATCGTGAATATTTACGTACAACGCGTGAGCGTCTAAAAGCAACTCGCCAATGGCTTGCTGATAAATTGCGTGGACAACATTCAGATGTTGACCGTAGCTTAATCATTGGTCATAAAGATGAATTATTACAGCCTTTACAGCTGTGCTATCGCTCATTGATGGACTCTAATTTACCTGAAATTGCCAATGGTAAATTGCTCGACTTTATCTACCGTGTGAACTGTTTCGGTATTGAACTATTAAAACTTGATATTCGCCAAGAATCAGGTCGTCACCGCCAAGCCATTTCTGCCATTACTGAATATTTAGGTTTAGGAAATTTTGAAACGTGGACTGAACAAGCCCGTCAAAACTTCTTATTACAAGAACTGCAAAGCAAGCGTCCACTGTTACCAAAACATCTCAATGAGCCAACGGGTAGCCTGATTGATCATCCTGATGTGCAAGAAGTTTTTGCCACCATGCGAACTTTGGCAGAACAACCGAAAGAATGTTTAGGTGCATACATCATTTCAATGGCGGAATATGCAAGTGATGTTTTAGCCGTTTTACTCCTACAAAAAGAAGCTGGCATTGAACATCCACTTCGTGTCGTTCCACTATTTGAAACGCTCAAAGATTTGGATAGCGCTGCAAGCACCATGAGCACGTTATTTAATATGCATTGGTACAAACAGCATATTCAAGGTAAGCATGAAGTGATGATTGGCTACTCAGACTCTGCCAAAGATGCAGGCTTTATGTCAGCAAATTGGGCGCAGTATCGTGCACAAGAAGAGTTGACGGCGATTGCTCAACAACATGGCGTACAGTTGACGTTGTTCCATGGTCGTGGCGGTTCAATCAGTCGTGGTGGTGCGCCAACGCAACAGGCATTATTCTCACAACCACCGGGTTCAATTTCAGGCGCTATTCGTGTGACTGAACAAGGTGAAATGATTCGCTTTAAATTTGGGCTTGAAGAAATCGCTCTTCAAAACCTCGAAATTTATACCGCTGCAACCTTAGAAGCAACGCTATTACCACCGCCTGAACCTAAACAAGAATGGCGCGATTTGATGCATAAAATGACAGATCTTTCTGTTCAGGTTTATCGTCAAACTGTGCGTGAAAATCCACATTTTGTGAA
>CAXYZD010000126.1:0-7351 GCA_964293455.1 uncultured Acinetobacter sp.
GTTCAAGGCGTGAAAATTGACGAAGTATTCGTTGGTTCATGTATGACAAACATCGGTCACTTCCGCGCAACTGGTAAGTTGTTAGAAAAAGTTCCTGGTGGCGTGTTGTCAACTCGTTTGTGGATTGCTCCGCCTACGCGTATGGACGAACGTCAATTGATGGAAGAAGGTTTCTACAATACTTATGGTAAAGCTGGCGCGCGTACTGAAATGCCAGGTTGTTCATTATGTATGGGTAACCAAGCACGTGTAGCACCGAACACAACTTGTGTATCGACTTCTACGCGTAACTTCCCGAACCGTTTAGGTCAAGGTGCGAACGTTTACTTAGCATCTGCTGAACTTGCTTCAGTTGCTGCGGTACTTGGTAAATTACCAACACCTGCAGAATATCAAGAATATGCTGCTCAAATTGACAGTATGTCTGCTGATATTTATCAATACTTAAGCTTCGACAAAATGGCTGAGTATACTGACGCTGCTAAAGATGTTGATACGAAGAAAATTGCTGCTGCTCAGTTGACTTAATCGTTAATTGATTCAAAAGTAGTTTAAAATAAGGGCTGAATATTCAGCCCTTATTGTTTGAGCCGAAAATGAATAAACCAAATATTTTTAAATATGCTACAAAAGAATTATCACAAGATGCTTTTATTTATTGGTTATTAGATCATGCAAACCCAGAATATGAGTCTGTTAATCAAGGAGTAAAGGAAGTTGCTTATAAGTTGTTAAAAAAGTTTTTGAATTGGAGAGTATTCCATTTCCTGAAAAAATTAATGATTTAAAATTATCAAAGCAACATAAAAATATTGATATTTTATGCCGAATTAATAATAAATTTACAATAATTATTGAAGATAAAACGGGGACATCATCGCATGGAAATCAATTAATTAGATATAAAGAATTGATTGTTGATGAATTTAATGAAGATAAAGTATTGGCAATATATTTTAAAACACATGATCAATCAAATTATACAAAAGAAGAAGAGGATGGTTTTAAAGTTTTTACTCGTTCAAATTTATTGGAAGTGTTTAATACGCAGAATGAAATTGGCAGTGAAATTTTTAATGATTTTAGGCAATATATACAAGAAATTGAAGATGAAGTGAATGCATTTGTTCATAAAGAAGATAATAAGTGGAATCATAAAAATTGGATTGGATTTTTTAAGTATCTCAAAAAAGAGCTGAACCGAGGTAATTGGGGATATGTTCCGAATCAAAATGGCGGGTTTATGGGTTATTGGTGGGCATTTCAAAAAAATGAATACTGTTGGCAATATTTACAAATTCAACAAGAAACTCTAGTTTTGAAAATTAGTAGTCATAAGCCTGAAAGTTATACCGAGTTTAGAAAAATTTGTTATCAACATTACTTAAATAAAGCAAGAGGAGAAAATTTAAGTTTTGAAAAGCCAGCAAGATTTGGTAAGGGTGAAACAATGACTGTTTTGACAACAAATTATCTTGTACGAAATGACAAAACGGGTTTAATTAATATTGAAGAAACTTTGGAAATATTAAAAAAATATACGAAATTTATTGAAACTTATGCATTAAGTGATAAAGATTTTACTAAGTAAATGAAAATAGGCATCTTTTGGCACTATCAAAACCAAGTCATTGGAATTGCACACGATTTTAACTTATCAGACCAAGACTCTCTTGGTCTGATTGATAGTGCTTATGTTCATGTCAAATATTGGAAAGCGCTCCAAAATCAAATAGCAGAGTTACGGAATTTAGAGTATGAAGAAATTCCACGAGGTCGAGCAATTTATAATAGCCTAAGCAGTAAAACTATTGTTTATATGGACGCCAAACTCTTTAAAAAGAATATTGCTCAACAAATTGCAACGTTTTTTGAACTTCATTTTGATGACATAATATGGAAAAAAGATCCACATTATAGAACCTAACCTTTACACTTTATTCAAATCATCGTTTAATCACGCTATGTTTTAGTGATTGAAAAAGTTGATGTAGCAAATGGCAAAACAAGCTCGATTTTTATGTATTGGTGGCTTTTTGAATGGTTCAGCCTTGAAAGATCAAGGTGAAAGCTTTGAATGTATCGAAATGTCAAAAAAAGTAACATATCGAAAGCTTCAGGTCAGTCATCCAGATGTTTGGGAAGATTATTACTATGTATGTGAAACCACAACGGACAAACAAGCGACAAATTGGGTCTATAACATTAAATAACGTCGATTTTTTTATAGTGATATCTTAATCAATACCTCGCATATTGAAATTTCTTTAGATTGGTACAAGCAGATGCTTTTTGTATGAGCAAAAAACATCTGTATTTTTATATTTTTAATCTTCCACTGCAATATTTTACTGATTGATATTTACATCTTTTAGAAAAGATCATCTTTGTATAAATAAATTTAAAAGTTTAAGAATAATTCCTTGTCCATAACTGAGCATTTTGTTTAAAATTAAATAAGTTAGCATCAGTGGATATCTCATGAATTATCAATTCGATGCCTTTTTGACAATAGTTGCAGCAGTTGGTGTATTGTTGATCGGCTATGTGTGTGTCAATAAAGTTAGCGTACTTAAAAAATACAATATACCTGAGCCTGTTGCAGGTGGTTTGGTTGCGGCTTTAATTACTTATTTTTTATTTAAAAATTTTAATATTACAGTCAATTTTGACACTAATATTCAGCAAATTTTTATGCTAATGTTCTTTACCTCTGTGGGTTTAAGTGCAAGCCTCTTTAAACTTTTAGAAGGCGGTAAGTCACTTGTTGTCTTCTTAATCTGCGTGATCATCTTTGTACTATTACAAAATGTGGTGGGTATTAGTCTAGCGAAAGTTTTAGGATTAGATCCACTCATCGGGCTGATTACAGGGTCAGTGACTTTGACTGGTGGACATGGGACAGCAGGTGCGTGGGGAACTGTTTTCGAGCAAGATCATGGCGTACATGGTGCAGTTGTATTAGGCATGGCCAGCGCTACGTTTGGACTGGTCATCGGCGGTATGATGGGTGGGCCCGTTGCGAAGTTTCTCATCAGACGTTATAAACTGGCTGAGGAGATTTCACCTGAGTCAGGTCGTAATGAAGCACCACCTGCATCGCAAACAGCACCTTTTGAGTACCCAGAAAAAACCCGTCTCATTACCGCAGATGATGCAGTAAAAACGATGGGAATGTTCGCCATCTGTATTAGTTTTGCTTATTTCATGACAGCTATTGCAAAAGGTCAATGGTTTGAATTACCCACTTTTGTTTGGGCGCTCATGTGTGGTGTAATTTTACGTAATATTCTAGAGCATGGTCTCAAAGTTCAAGTCTTCGATCGCTGTATAGATGTATTTGGTAATGCATCTTTAGCGCTTTTCCTATCAATGGCATTAATGTCATTACAATTATGGCTTTTAGCTGATTTGGCTGGACCTTTAGTGATTATCCTAATCGTTCAAACAATATTTTTGGCATTGTATTTGTACTTTGTGACTTTTCGTATTATGGGTAAAAACTACGATGCTGCTGTGCTGTGTGCGGGTCAATGTGGTGTTAACTTAGGAGCGACACCTACTGCGATTGCTAATATTCAAGCAGTAACCAATACTTATGGTGCATCACATAAAGCCTTTTTGATTATTCCACTAACAGGTGCATTTTTTGTAGATATTGTGAATGCATTTGTTATTCAATTTTCAATTGGTATTTTGAGTTAAGTGTTCTCATTATTATTTTGATTTTAAAAACTAAAAAGCACCTCAAGGTGCTTTTTTTTAATCATATTTTTTAAATTAAGGTATCAATCATATAAATATTTTTTCTTGGGCAATAAAAAGCCCCATTTTTCAGGGGCTAGTCGTATGTGCATCTAGTGCACATACTGTAGAGGCTCATCTCATACTGGAAGTATTAAAGCATATTTTTGAAATATTTTCAGCTCATAAAATGCAAAAAATCACTCAATCATCATTAAGTCAGACTTATTTTCAAGCTTTAAAGGACGTAAAGCAAAAATCGTACGCGTATGACGTATGCCTTTCATCGAATATAAGTTTTTACGTAAAAAAAGCTCATAATGTTCCGCATTCTTCACGGCAACTTTAACCAAATAATCATAGTCACCTGTAACCAAATGCGCCTCGACGACTTCAGGCATCTGACTCAAAGCATCACTAAATTGCTCTAAAATCTCATCATCATGTCGTTCTAAAGTAATTTCAATAAAGAATAACTCATTGATCCCAATCGCTTTGGCATTGATGGTTGCTGTATAGCCTTCAATAATATTGAGATTTTCTAGGCGCTTCACTCGTGTCCAACAGGGTGAGGAGGATAAACCCACCAAATCTGCCAGTTGGGCAATGGTTAAGCGACCATCTTTGTGAAGTGCTGATAAAATTTTTCGGTCAATTTTATCTAAAGAGTAAACGTTGTCATTCATATTGATTGTCACAAAAAATATTTTCAAAAATGATTGAAAATGTGAAATTTTATTCTGAAAAATAGAAAAATTTAACCTGAATTCGGGAAACATTCTATATTGCAGCATATTAAAATAACTCTATTCAATCAAAGGCATTTGGGAGATTGGCTTTGATTGTATGCAATGCATCTTTAGCGGAAGGGTGCCATTAAAGATGCATTGCGTACCTCAATTTATTTTCAGAACCTTGCTGATTAGTATGCAATATAGTATTGCAATTCAATCATTTAATATTAAATTTTGATCGCTTTTGTTTCAACCAATAGGCAAAACTTAAACATAAGATCCAAAGTGGAATGAGCAAAACTGCAATACGCATATCGGGTGTCATCCACATAATACAAAGAATACCGAGCATAAAAATAACGCAGATATAATTACTCAAAGGGTACATGAGGCTTGGAAAAAGCGTCACTTTTTTCAGCTGAATCATGCGCTTTTTAAATTTCCAATGAGTCAGTGATAACACCATCCAGTTGATCACAATGGCAGAAACGACAAGACTCATGAGCAATTTAAATGCTTTATCGGGGAATATATAATTCAATAAGACACAGATTGCAGTGACCAATGCAGAGACTAAAATAGCCGTATAAGGAATACCACGACTATTGATTTTACTTAAAAATTTTGGTGCATTGCCTTGTTCTGCAAGTCCGAGCAACATGCGGCTTGTGCCATAACTTGTCCCGTTATAAACAGAAATTGCTGCGGTGAGTACCACGAAATTGAGTACAGTGGCTACGCCTTGATTGCCTAAAGAGTCAAAAATTAATACAAAAGGGCTGCCACCTTCAGCAATTTGGTTCCATGGAAATAGTGACAATAATATAAAGATCGTCAGAATATAAAATAGTAAAACGCGATAAACAATTTGATTGACAGCTTTAGGAATAGTTTGCGTTGGATTTTTAGTTTCTGCAGCAGCAATACCAACGAGTTCAATACCACCAAAAGAAAACATGATAATCGCCATCGCCATGACTAAACCTGATAAGCCATTGGGGAAGAAACCACCCAAAGCCCACAAGTTACTGACAGAAGCCGTTTCACCTGCATGACCACTTGCAAGTAAGTATGCGCCAAAACCAATCATCCCGATAATCGCTAAAATTTTAATGATGGAAAATGCAAATTCGATTTCACCAAAGACTTTGACATGCATCAAGTTAATGATATTGATGAATATAAAAAAGCCTAAGGCAGAAACCCATGTCGGAATTTCAGGCCACCAATATTGCACATATAAACCAATTGCGCTCAATTCAGCCATACACACAAGAACATTGAGTACCCAATAATTCCAACCAGACATAAAGCCTGCAAAAGGGCTCCAAAATTTATAGGCAAAATAACTAAAAGATCCACTCACAGGTTCTTCGACCACCATTTCACCCAATTGACGCATCATAAAAAAGGCAATCAGACCTGCAATGGCATAGCCTAAAATTACGGAGGGTCCGGCAAGTTTAATGGTTTGTGAAATACCGAGAAAAAGCCCCGTACCAATAGAGCCGCCTAAAGCAATAAGCTGAATATGTCGATTACTCAGTCCATGTTTAAGTTGGCTTTGCTGTTGAGTAGACATCAATGATCCATGTATTTGGCAAAAGGAGAGAAAAAGAGGCGTAAATGTGCTTAGCGTTGCGATTTATCGAAATACAATTGAACGGCAAAATTCAAACGCTACAACTATAATTATTTTTTATGAAATAATGAAATTTTATTTATGAATAAAAAGTGACTGTTTGTATTTTGAACGTAATATGAGGTTTAAAACTGCTTTATAAATAAACAGCTATTTATCGCATGTAAATTTGTCTTTTATGGGTATGCCGATTAACATAAACGCTTAGAACAAATAAAAGCATGGCACATGAGATTGACCGCTTGGTACAGCATTCGTAAATTTGTTTATGACAATCTGCACGATGAAGAAAATGAAACATTGTTTAGCCGTTGTATTAACTATGCATTAATTGGCTTGATCATTGGTAATGTGATTGCGGTCTTACTTGAGTCCATTAATTCAATTTATAAAGACTATCAATGGTATTTTGATATTTTTGAACATATATCCATTCTGATTTTTACGGTGGAGTACATCTTACGTTTTTGGAGTGTGGTCGAAAAAAATCCGCTTGATTCAGAATGGCGACAGCGTTGGAAATACATTACTAGTGGTGCGGCTATTATTGATTTACTTGCCATTTTACCTGCATACCTCAATTTTTTCGTTCAAATCGATTTACGATTCTTAAGAACACTACGTTTATTGCGTTTGCTAAAACTCACTCGTTATTTTGTGTCCTTACAAATTTTATTACGTGTGATTGAGCGCGAAAAAGGATCATTTCAAGCGGTTATTTTTATTCTCAGTATTATGATTGTCATGGCTGCCGCTGGTATTTACGTGGTTGAAAGTCGGGCACAACCTGATGTTTTTAGCTCTATTCCTGCATCAATGTGGTGGGCGGTGGTGACATTGACCACAGTCGGGTATGGCGATGTGACCCCGATTACACCTGCGGGGAGGTTTTTAGGTGCGCTGATTACGATACTAGGCGTTGGTTTAGCCGCTTTGCCTGCAGGTATTTTGGCAAGTGGTTTAGCGAGTGAGTTAGAGCAACGCAAACAACAATTGGAAATGCGTTTTCGTGATTTATTGTTGAATTGTGAAATAGACATTATTGATGATTCAAGAAAGATTGATCAAATTCGTAAAGATGTTGGATTATCTGTTGATCAGACTAAAGAAATTGTTTTACAACTGATTAATGAGCGTAAAGAAAAGGAGTTAGAGCAAGAAAAGAATAAATTTTGTTTTTGTCCAAATTGTGGCTATAAATTACCTGATTAGTTTTTAAAAATAATGAAAT
>CAXYZD010000127.1:0-7247 GCA_964293455.1 uncultured Acinetobacter sp.
AGGTGATAACGGAGTAAATGAGGTGCTGTGTGTCGTGTTCTGATCTAACATATGGTTTAGGTACTTTTTCTGGTCGGATTGAGTATATCGGATATTGAACAGGTATAAATAAAACTTTAGACGATCATTTTATTTTTTCAGCGTAGGCTTTTTTACATACTGCCTTGGGCTATGTCCAAACCATCGTTTAAATGCATGATTGAATGCTGCAGGCTCAGAATAACCCAATAAATCTGCAATCGCTTCAATCGAATATTCATTGTATTCCATCAATTTCAATGCTTTATGTTTAATCAATTGTTCACGAATTTGTTTATAACTCGTGCCCAATTGTTGCAACTGATAACGTAATGTTCGCTCAGCAATGTCTAAGGCATGTGCTGTTTCTGCCATACTCGGAATCACCCCTTGTTGTAATTCCAAATAATCCATCACATGCTGAATGAGCGAATGCTGATGTGATACATCATTCTTTAAGCGCTCCAATTCAGCAATGCATTTATCTTCATAGACCCGAAATGTCATGAGATCTGCCGATGGAATACGTACACTTAATACCTCTTGATTCAACTGAAATACAGCACATTCTGCTGAAAAATGTAAATCTTGCCCATAATAGGCATAGTATTTATCAAGTGTCGCTATATCTTTTGGCGCAGAAAATGGCAATTCCACACGAATTTCAGGTGCAGACAAACCCATCATCCTGTAAATATCGAGAATAAACTTATAGGTTCCCGATATTTCACATTGCGCCCGAAGTAAGCCCATATCTGTTTTAAGATCAACAGGCATATACGTTAAAGCAACGTATCCATCTTGTATCTGATTTTTTTCAAGCAAATCTAATTGACCAAACAAATGGGTTAAACCCTGAAAGCGGATACCACTTTTTAAGGCATCTTGGATTGTGCCACACGTTACCAACAACATGAGCAACGGACCATAACCCGCGAGCGCATAATGTTGCCCAATAAACAATCCAATTTCGGGGCGCACATCCTGCCCAATCACTTTTAAAATATCCCACTCTAAGTCCGCATGAATAATCGTACTCATATCAATGGCATCTGACTGAATACCAATATTTGCTAAACGTGCATCGACATCAATGCCTGCATTACGCATACCTTGAATCAAATACATTAAACCGAGAATGGATCGTTTCATTGAATTTCAAATAACTCTAACTTTTAAATAATTCTAACTTTTAAATAACGCTTAAATTTACACTGAATTTAAATTGCATAACGACAGGCATTACTACTTATTGATCACACAGGATTAAACATAAAATTCATCAAAATAGATTATTACCCCACAGTTTTACCCGAAAGCAACTTCCTTGCAAATTGCCGAATATATCAATTTTCATGTCTTTACAATCATATTCATTTTCAAATAGTCCGATTATGCTAAGTAATAAGTGCAATAAAACTCAGGACAAAACTCATGCCACGCCAAACTCATAACAAAGATCCATCACAAACAACAAGCGTTGCCATTATTGGTGCAGGCTTTGGTGGCATCGCTATAGCAATTCGCCTACTTCAAGCAGGTATTCAGGATTTTATTATTCTCGAAAAAGCCGATGATGTGGGTGGCACATGGCGTGAAAATCAATATCCTGGTGCAGCCTGTGATGTGCAATCGCACATGTACTCTCTATCGTTTGCACCTAAAACCAACTGGTCAAAACGCTATGCTGAAGCGCCTGAAATTTTTGACTATATACAAGATTTAATTGAGCAATTTGAACTTAAAAAATATATTCAGTTCAATCAAAAAGTGGTTTCAACTATCTACAACGAAACAAATTTTAACTGGGCAATTGAACTCAAAAATGATACCCATATTGAGGCGCAATTTGTCGTCTTTGCCTCAGGCCCATTGCACGTTCCACAAATTCCAAAACTCAAAGGCATTGAAAAATTTAAAGGTGAAATCTTCCATTCATCGCATTGGAATCATGCATATAACCTCAATGATAAAAATGTAGCCTCAATTGGTACAGGTGGTAGTGCGATTCAATATATTCCTGAAATTGCATCTAAAGTTAAAAATTTATATGTCTTACAAAGAACAGCTGCTTGGGTGATTCCACGGGATGAACGCACTTATAATGGCTTAGAAAAAAAACTATTTAGACAATTTGAATGGATTCGCAAGTTACACCGTACCCGTTTATATTGGACAAATGAATCTCGTGTTGTACCGATTGTAAAGCCACAAATGATGAAATACGGGCAAAAATTGGCTGAGATCTTCATTAAATATCAGGTTAAAAATAAAGAAATAGCAAAAAAACTCACCCCTGATTATATTATGGGCTGTAAGCGAATTCTCATTTCCAATAAATATTTCCCAACATTTAATCGTTCCAATGTTGAATTAATTACTGATTCAATTCAAGAAATTACCGAAGATAGTATTGTGTTTAAAAATGGTGAGCAACGCCAAATTGACTGTTTAATTTATGGTACAGGCTTTATTACTGACCCACGCATCTACTTAAAATCATTTGCGTGTTATGGTGAAAAAGGTCTTGAACTTAAAGAAGCTTGGAAAGATGGTGCGGAAAGTTATTATGGCGTCACCACTAAACACTTCCCCAACCTCTTTCAATTATTGGGACCAAACACCGTACTTGGGCATAATTCAGTTATTTTCATGATCGAATCACAAGTGAATTATATTTTACAGCTCATTCAAATGGTTGAACGAACACATATTCAAGCGGTTGCGATCAAACCTGAAGTTCAAGATCAATTTAATGCATCTGTACAACAACAACTGCAAGGTACAGTGTGGCAATCTGGTTGTGTCAGTTGGTATCAACAAGATGGTGGTAAAAACTTTTCACTCTGGCCAACGTATACATGGAAATTTTGGCTACAAACACGTAAAGCTAACTTGAATGATTATCAACTTTTGGGCAATCAAAAACAGTCCGCAAAAGGCTCACAAGCCGCTTAAAGAATGACTATAATAGGCAAATAATTTTATTTGCCTATTTTTATGCAATCACTTTGGCTGATTTTCCAACTTCTTTTTTGTTTATTTCTTGGATTTATTTTTGCACGCCGTGTACCTCAATGGCTTGAAAAAATTGCCTTTAAGATCCTACCCTATTTTACTTATATTTTACTTATTGCCATCGCCATGGAGTTTTCACAAACCCTTCATAGTATTGCAAGCCCTGCACAAATTTTAGGAAACGCTATCAGTATTGCGCTTGCAACATCCATTGGCGCTTTTCTGTGTTGCTATATTTTATTTAAAGCTATTGGCTACAAACCAACGCAAGGCAAAGTTTCCGCAGAACTTCTCATTGGCTCTTTACTCAACATTAGCTACGCCTTTATTGCACTTGCTATTGGCTATGCAATTGCAGAGTTTGCCAATCATTATCAATTTGCACTACATGTCAGCACATGGAATTTATTGTTAATTTACATGGTTTTAATTGGCTTAGATTTAGCCTATTCTCCGCTTGATCGCTCATGGCTTAATTGGAAAATCATGCTCGTTCCTGTGGGTTGTATTATTGGTTCAATTCTTGGCGCTGTCGCAGTTTCATTCATAACCAAAGACATTGATCTAAAAGATTTAATTATGCTTTCTCAAGGTTATGGTTTCTACTCCATGACTGGTATTGTGGTGACAGAACTAAAAAATACTCAACTTGGTAGTATTGCTTTAATTAATGATTTATTTAGAGAAATTTTTGCTATTTTATTTATGTATATGATTGGTTGGCGCTACCCTCGTTCTGCGATTTCAGCCGCAGGTGCGACCGCAATGGATGTAACACTACCTATGGTCAAACAAGCATGTGGTAATGACTTTATTCCTCATGCAATGGTGAGTGGCTTTGTTCTTTCGGTACTTGCGCCAATTGCAGTCAGTGTATTGGCAGCGTTATAAATTAAATACCAGTAGGGAGAATTAAATAGGTCAATTCTCCCATAATATAAATTTATGCTTTACATAAAATATCAAATGATAAGAATATTCCATCAGCACACCAATCCAACCACCTCAATTTTATATGATATTCTACCTCTCACATCTACTATGAGACGTCACATCAATGGTATTTCTCTTGCTATTATGCCATCATGTTTTTAGAAAAAGAGTAATAAATATCTTTATTTAGCTCAATTAACAAATTATAGATCAACAGATAAAGGTATAACCCGAGAGGAAGTTTTGTGGATTTAATTGCAGGCGCAAATATCATTGTACCAACAACAAAATTGATACTCGAAATTCAAATTTCTGGTATTCCAAGCACGGAATTGGACTTTAGCGCCTATAGCCTAACCGAACAACATAAAGTTCGGGGCGATAATGATATGATTTTTTATGGGCAATTACAAAATGCAGATAGCTCAATCCAACTTGAGCAGCGAGGGAATATTCTTTTTCACCTCAATTTGCCACAAATTCATCCCCAGATACAGCGAATTGCCATTTGTGCCACACTTGCTAATGAGCAATTTAATTTTTCTCGGCTTTCAGCATTAAATATTAAAGTTAAAAATCAACAGCAAATCATCGCAAAAACCGAAATTATGGGTAAAAATCATCTTGAAGTTGCCCTTATTTTGGGTGAGTTTTATCGCCATAAAGGACAGTGGAAGTTTAAAGCCATTGCACAAGGGTTTAATGGTGGATTAAAACCACTCGCAGAATATTTTGGGGTCGAAATTAGCGATGAGTCGTCCACAACAGTACAACCCCAGCCAAGCCCGTCATCGAATACAGGAAATACAATTAAAGATATTTTGAGTGCACCGTTAAAATTTCTTGAAAAAAACAAAAATCTCAAAGAATTTAAACAAATTATTCAGAGTGTCTTAGCCAAATCTCGCTTACTCGATCAAGATCAGCAACTACTTAGCCAGTTTTGCCAACAAAAAAATCTACCCCTTCAAGAAGCTTTACAATCTTCACAATTAGAAGTAAAGAATTTTTTATTTAAAATTTCACAATATGAGTCTAAGCAAAACTTACAAACTTGGGCTTATTTTCTACAAGCTCCTTCTACAATAGTACAACAAGCAACCCTCATCATGCAGCAAGCCAATGAGGAAAAATTTGTGCAAATGGTCAAAGCCGCTTTATCTGATGGATATCTTAGCGTATGTGAAATTGAACAACTCAATCAATTTAGCCAATCCCATCAGCTCAATCAAAAGCAACTGATGCAGCGTGCGCAAAATTCAATTGCAAACTTTTTTAATTTCACCCTTGCATCCTTAATATCTGATGGTACGATTTCACATGAGAATGAATTATTAATTCAAAAATTATGCAATTTTTTACATCCTGAACCACAATTGCTACAACAAATTAAATATACAGTTAAAATTGCAAAACAAATTGATCAAATAAAGAAAGGTCAGGTTGACACCCTACAGACCACTGAAATTATTGTTAAAAATTCTGAATTTGTTTATCTACATCAAAAAAGAGTAGGCATTCAAGCCACAAAAAAAGAATATATTACGGGTGATTTATTTATTACCAGTGAACGCATTATCTTTAAAGCCAGTACTGCATTTGAATTATTAATTTCCAATATTATTGCGGTTGAAATATTCTCCGAATACATTGCCATTATTGCAAAAACAAAAAAAGGATCTGGGAAATACCATATTGGAAAAGATGCCAATATCGTTGAAGCCTATATTGAATACACAATCAAAAGGTTCCATCGCCAATTAGATTTCCAACAAAGTGCAGGAAATACACGCTACATCCCACAAAATATTAAAACTGCTGTGTGGCAAAAATGCCAAGGAAAATGCGTACAGTGTAGTTCGGTATCTTATTTAGAATTTGACCATATTATTCCTTTTTCCAAAGGAGGTTCTAATTCTGAAAATAACTTACAAATTTTATGTCGTAAATGCAATTTAGAAAAAAGTAATCAAATTTAATATGAATTATTTTTAAATCACGGTCACATACTGAACCGTGATTTAAATCCTAAAATCACAACGTTGCAAGAATATCTTTTAATGTCTGCGCAGGATTTACCGACTGTGTAATTGGACGACCAATCACCAAATGAGTTGAACCATCTAGCATCGCTTGTTTTGGTGTCACAATACGTTTTTGATCATCTGCATTTGAACCCGCTGGACGAATACCTGGTGTCACTAAAGCAAAATCTCGTCCTAGAGTTTCACGCAACATTTTTGCTTCTTGCGCAGAACAAACCACACCATCTAGTCCGCTATCTTTCGTTAAACTCGCAAGACGTTTTACTTGCTCAAAAGGCTCAACATCCAAGCCAATATCACGCAAATCTTCCCGACCCATTGAGGTTAAAACAGTCACAGCAATCAACTGAGTTGCATAATTTCCTGCTTTTAAACGCTCTACACAGGTTTCCATCATTTTTCGACCGCCAGACGCATGAACATTAACCATCCATACCCCCATATCTGCCGCAGCACAAACAGCTTGCGCTGTTGTATTTGGAATGTCATGAAATTTAAGATCTAAAAAAACCTCAAAACCTTGATCATGCAATGCTTTAACCACAGAAGAACCTTCATGTGTAAAAAGTTCTTTCCCTACTTTTAAACGACATAAGGACGGATCAAGTTGTTCAGCAATTGCTAAGGCGTCATATTGGCTTTTTGCATCAAGAGCTACAATAACACTCATATTTCTTAATTCCATCACTTAAAAAATTGTCGCATTATAATGTTTTTCACCCATTCAACCAAGACCTATAAAATACTTCACATCGTTTTATTCAGGAGTATTACAATTTACAGTGCTCAATATCTAAATCAAAGTTTAGAGCATTCCTTTCAAATTAAAATAAATAATCTCGTGAACTAATATTCATCCATATTGGTAAAATATTCAAAACATACTGACTTAAATAGCATAATAATATGCACAATTATTAAATAAAAATTAATAAATAAGTTAAAATAACTAAAATAACTAAGTAATTTCATACAAAAACTATTGAAAATGTGACATTTTTTGTCATTTTACTTTTCAACATAATACTAAAATACTTTATCGGTTATATAACAATAATTAAAACTATCTTATTGTATTTTAACAAAAATAAAACACGCTAATTAAACTAAATGCAATATATAACAATATTGTAATTTTTAATGTGATTTTTATCTCATTTTTTAATTGTTTTTTTAATAAAAGGCGGATTCAAGCGGCAAGTGCAACAGTATAAAAACCAGCCATAACATCAC
>CAXYZD010000128.1:0-7215 GCA_964293455.1 uncultured Acinetobacter sp.
TGGCTGCAATCGAAGCGCGTATGAAAAAGCTCATCGATCAAGATTACGAAGTCATTAAAAAAATGACACCTCGTGATGAAGTCATTGCAGAGTTTACAGCACGTGGTGAAGAATATAAATTACGCTTGATTGCTGACATGCCTGAAGAAACGCAAATGGGCTTGTATTATCATCAAGATTATTTAGATATGTGCCGTGGTCCGCATGTTCCAAATACGAAATTCTTAAAATCATTCAAACTCACTAAAATTTCTGGTGCTTACTGGCGTGGTGACGCGAAGAATGAACAGCTACAACGTATTTATGGTACAGCGTGGGCAGACAAGAAAGAATTGGCTGCATATGTAAAACGTATTGAAGAAGCTGAAAAGCGTGACCATCGTAAAATTGGTAAAGCTTTAGACTTGTTCCATATGCAAGAAGAAGCACCGGGTATGGTGTTTTGGCATCCGAATGGTTGGACAATTTACCAAGTACTGGAACAGTACATGCGTAAAATTCAGCAAGATAATGGCTACCAAGAGATTAAAACACCACAAATCGTAGACTTTACGTTGTGGGAAAAATCAGGTCATGCTGCAAACTATGCAGACAACATGTTTACGACACATTCAGAAAGCCGTAACTATGCTGTAAAACCAATGAACTGCCCATGTCATGTGCAAGTGTTTAATCAAGGTTTGAAGTCTTACCGCGATCTTCCAATTCGCTTAGCTGAGTTTGGTTCATGTCACCGTAACGAACCATCGGGTTCATTGCATGGCATTATGCGTGTACGTGGCTTTACTCAAGATGATGCACATATTTTCTGTACCACTGAACAAATTGGTAAAGAAGTTGCTGACTTTATTGCATTAACTTTGGATGTCTACAAAGACTTCGGTTTTGAAGATGTACAAATGAAACTCTCAACACGTCCTGAAAAGCGTGTGGGTGATGATAAACTTTGGGATGTTGCTGAAAAGTCACTTGAAGATGCATTAAATGCAGCAGGTCTAGATTGGGAGTTGCAACCGGGTGAAGGCGCATTCTATGGTCCGAAAATTGAATTTTCGCTCAAAGATAGTTTAGGTCGTGTATGGCAATGCGGTACAATCCAGTGTGATTTTAACTTACCATTACGTTTAGATGCTTCTTATGTGACTGAAGATAACGATCGTGACCATCCTGTGATGTTACATCGTGCAATTCTTGGAAGTTTCGAGCGTTTTATTGGTATACTGATCGAACACTACGCAGGATTCATGCCGCCTTGGTTATCTCCAACGCAAGCATGTATCATGAATATTACCGATTCTCAAGCGGTTGCATGCGAGTCAGTGGTCGCAAAACTCAAAGAAAATGGAATTCGTGCCATTTCAGACTTGAGAAATGAGAAGATCGGCTTTAAGATTCGTGAGCGTACTTTAGAACGTATTCCATACTTATTGGTTCTTGGCGACCGTGAAGTTGAAGAAGGTACTGTAAATGTTCGTACCCGTTCTGGACAAAATTTAGGTACTATGTCAGTTGATGCATTTATTGACCTAGTGAAAGTAGCCGTAGCCGAACGCGGCCGGTATATTGTGGAGTAAGAAAGATTAAACAGCCTGACCGTAACCAACAACAAGGTGCTAAAAGCAACCGCCCTGCATTAAATGATGAGATTAAGGCTAAAGAAGTCCGTCTTGTTGCTGCAGATGGCGAACAGAAAGGTATCGTTTCACTTGCTGAAGCGCTACGTGCTGCTGAGGAAGTAGATCTTGACCTTGTTGAGATTGTGGCAAATGCAGAACCACCTGTTTGTAAAATCATGGATTTCAACAAACATTTATTTGATCTGAAGCAAAAACAGAAAGATGCTAAAAAGAAACAGCATCAGGTTCAGGTGAAAGAAATTAAGTTGCGTCCTGGTACAGATGTAGGTGACTACAATATCAAGTTGCGTGCTATTCTTCGCTTCTTGGAAGAGGGTAATAAAGTCAAAATTACTCTACGTTTCCGTGGACGTGAGATGGCTCACCAACAACTTGGTCTTGCTCAATTACAAAAAGTTGAAGCTGATGTTGCTGAGTTTGGTATTGTTGAACAATCTCCAAAAATGGAAGGTCGTCAAATGGGTATGTTACTTGGTCCTAAAAAGAAAAAGTAATTTCTATTTGAATAAAAAAAGCACTGCATAAGCAGTGCTTTTTTTATCGCTTCTATTTTGCTTCAGGTGAAGCAATTTGTTGTGTTACTTTTCGACCAATTGGAATATGCCGAGGTAACTTTTCTTCAGGAATAATACGTTGCAATTCTATTTTTAACAAACCATTGTCATAGTCTGCACGTTGCACCTCAATATGTTCATCTAAGCGTAAAGAGAGTTTAAATGAACGATTAGAAATACCCTTATGTAAGAATTCAACGGTCGTATCTGACTTTTCTTCAGTCGCTTTACCTGTAATCGTGAGTACTCGATTTTCAAGGTTAATCTCAATTTGATCTTCAGTAAAACCTGCTGTAGCCACGACTATGCGATAGTTGTTGTCATCCGTTTTTTCAATATTATAGAGCGGATAATTTGATACTTCACTTTGCATAGCATAATCGAACAAGTCATTGAGTCGGTCAAAACCAATGCTACGACGGAATAATGGGCTGAGACTTAAATTGCTCATTGCTAGAACCTCCTAAAATTAGCAAAGTTGTATAAATAAGATTTTTATCTCTGCATTTGCAGAATCTACAGCAATTGTTGCTGTACTTTAAATATAGGATTGCTTTTTTAGATTTCAAGAAAAAAACTTAAAAATAATTAATTTTTTTGAGAGCAGTTTGCTAAGTGACGGGATTGCTTGGATTAAATTCTACTGTTTATTGTAATAAAACATGCTATAACTAGTGATAAAGTTCAATAATGTGATGTAAAAAACGAGAAAGGCAAAAGGTAACTAACATGATTGATCTATATTATTGGGGAACGCCCAATGGTCATAAAATTACAATAGCATTAGAAGAAATGGGGTTAGAGTATAAAATATTTCCGATTAATATTTTAGAAAATGACCAATTTCAACCAGATTTCTTACGCATTTCTCCAAACAATAAGATTCCTGCCATAGTTGATCAGAATGGTCCTGATGGTGAGTCGATTTCAGTTTTTGAATCAGGTGCAATTTTACAATATCTTGGACGTAAAACAGGTTTGTATTACCCTGAAAATGAACAAGATCGTGTTGAGGTTGAACAATGGCTGATGTGGCAAATGGGTGGTTTTGGGCCGATGTTGGGGCAAAATCATCATTTTGGAAAATTTGCCAAAGAAAAAATTCCGTATGCGATTGAGCGTTTCACAACAGAAACAAAACGCTTATATAGCGTGCTCAATAAACAATTGATTGGTCAAAAATATGTTGCAGGGGAGTACTCGATTGCAGATATGGCAATTTTACCTTGGGTATTGCGCCATGAATGGCAACAGATTGATATAGATGATTATCCGTATGTAAAAGAATATATTGAGCGTTTAACCGCACGTCCTGCGGTGCAAAGAGCGCTATCCATAAAAGTTTAGCCACTATTTTATGTTAAGATGAAAAAACCACTTCAAGTGGTTTTTTTATTTTTAGATTCATGATTTTTGGCTGATCAGTAGGTATTGGTGATGAAAGATTTCTTTTTAAATTTTACGAAAATTTTAGAAACCAATTCAAAAATTTATTGGAGCATTATTGCAGGTATTGTTGCTTGTTTGATTTTATATATTGCTGAAATTGTACATATTCAAAGTATTTATCCACATATTTCATCACAAGGTTCGACTGTTGTTCGAGCCGTTATTGACCAGATTGCGCAGCGTTATCAATGGGTGCGTATAGGTGTGATTCTAATCGCCATGATTGCTTCAAATATTCAATATCGTAAAACTAAGAAATTGTTGAATTTATAATACGGTAATATCAAGTATTGAATTGAGTGCAAATAAGGAAATGAAGATGAAGCAAAAGTTTATTCGACATTTCCTTATTTCTTTTGGACTTTTACTCGTTACAGCAATCTTGTGTAGTTTTTTACAATATCAATCGGCATTTGATTATTTTTGGTTCCTTATTTTTCTCATCATGAGTGTTTCAGGCTTAATTTTTTCTATCGCTTTTGCAATGTATCAAATCAAACTCAAGCAAAATTTTATGAATACTGCTGTCTTCGTTGGAATGCTTTCAGTTTATTTTGTCCTATTATTTTATGGATTTATTCATGTCAAGATTGATTGGACGGCTATTTCTGAGGGCAGAGCACAACTCACTTGGTTGCAGAAGTTTCTGAAATCAGATTTGTCATTTTGGATGGCTTTCATTGTGCCTTTTATCCTGTCATTTTTAAGCTTTAAATCTAAATCTAGTGCCCATTAGTTTTATGTCTTATTTTTTATTATTCTTGTCTGCTTTTGGTGCAGCAACTTTACTCCCTTTGCAGTCGGAAGCCGTATTGGTTGGGTTTTTGTGGCAAGAAAATTATTCTGTTGCTTTATTATTGATCTGTGCATCGGTTGGAAATATTTTAGGTTCATGTGTGAACTGGTATTTAGGATTACGCATTGAGTGCTTTAAAGATCGAAAATGGTTTCCTGTTTCAGAAAAAAATATGCTCAAAGCAGAAAAAATTTATCAAAAATATGGATTTTGGTCATTATTGCTCAGTTGGACACCTGTGATTGGTGATCCTATTACGCTGATTGCAGGTTTATTTAAAGAAAAATTTTGGCGTTTTTTATTGATTGTTTCTATTGCTAAAACAGGTAGATATATATTTATCTACCTGATCTTTTTAGACGTTTTCTAACGTGATCTATGTTTAATGACAATCATCCATTGCAAAATGAATCTCATCTTTGAATGTATGCTTTTTATATATCCAGAGTGTCGAGATGGTGCGTTTGAATTCAACTTTACTGTTGGAAACAGCATTTGAAACCGCTTGATCAATTGCATTAACACCTGAAAGTTTTTTCAATTTAACTTGAGTCACTTCACCTTGCTTATTGACCTTAAATTTAAATTTCACGGTGCGATCTTTAAACTTTAAAAGGTTTTGATCTAGGCTTAAGGTTGGTTGTTGCATATATTTAAAAGCCGTTGATTTATCTTTAGATTGTCTGCGCCAAACGTCTGAATCAAAACTGTATTTACATACAATATTGTTTTGAGTTTGGTCACTTGCATCTTTTAAACGAAGTGTAAATGTTTGATAACCCACAACAGCCTTCTTATTGCCATTTTCTTGATGCGGTTTAACTTCAGCTTGTTCTACTGCTAGAATAAGTTTTTGATCAAGTGCTTTGAGACCCGTACTTTCTTGAATATCAGCATGGGTCACACGACCTTGTTTATTGGCTTTGACTCGAACAATTGCAGAGCGATCTTGCCCTGAAAGTTCTGTGCTGTTGTATTGTACACGTGGAAATTTAGTCCATTCGATACGTGTGGTGAGATGTGCTGATTCAGCAGTCAGGGTTTCAGGTTCAAGTTTTTGCAATTTCTGTGAGTCTGAAGCATGGGCAAAGCTGAATGCTAAGCCCATAGATAAAAATGTAAGTTGAACGAGTTTTTTCATGTTGATATTCACATAACACCGACAGATGCAAAGCATGTCAAGTTTAAAATGTCGTCAAGTATTTCCTGAATTGGCAATGATCGCAATAGAAAATTGTGCATCATTGAATTTATTCAGTGAAATCAAATATCTTTATTGGGTTGCTCTACTTGGGTAATGTCGACTTTAAAAAGATCCTTAGTTTTCATCCAACTGATTGCAACAACACCTAAGGTCATACAACCACCAAATACGGTTGCGGCAATTGTTCCCATATATTTTGCAGCCAGTCCCGATTCAAAAGCGCCAAGTTCATTACTGCTCGACACAAACATACCATTCACTGCAGCCACACGACCACGCATATTTTCAGGTGGATAAACCTGTAAAATTGTTTGACGAATAACCACTGAAATACTGTCACACGCACCTGTCATTGCCAGTGCAAATAAAGATAACCAAAGATTGTTTGAGAAGGCGAAAATCAAGGTAAAGAAACCGAAGCCTGCAACGGCAAGTAACATATTGCGCCAAGCATGATGTGTGGGTGGAAATTTGGTTAAAGCAATCATGGTGATGAGTGCACCAATAGACGGTGCAGCACGTAAATAACCCAAACCTTCAGGACCAATTTTTAAAATATCTTCAGCAAAAATAGGCAAAAGGGCAATTACACCACCAAACAGAACTGAAGCGAGGTCAAGAGAAATTGCCCAAAGCACAATTTTGGTTTTCCAGATAAAGCGAAAACCTTCGCTTAAGCTATCTTTTAAATTGCTGTGTTCCATGGACGGGAATGTACGTTTAGATAACCATGAAATTAAGAAAAAGCAGACCATTAATAATACGGCAACAGATAGTAGACTTGTTTCACGCCCAATGCCTGCCAGCATGAAACCGCCGAGCATTGGTCCAATAATCACACCGCTTTGCCAACCAATGGTCGTCCATGTTGCACCATTGGCATATAGTTCACGAGGGATTAAAAAAGGTTTTAGAGAAGTAGCTGATGGATTATAAAAACCACGAATTGTACCTAATCCAAAAATCACTGCATAAATGCCCCAAGAAAGTGTATTTACTCCAATTTTGCCATGATCGAACTGCGTGAAGAGCCACCATAAAAGTAAAGGCATGGGAATCGCAAAAAATAAACAAATTTTCATAATGGTTTGTTTATTGAACTTATCTGCAAAATATCCACCCCAAAGGGATAAAGCAATAAAGGGAATCGCTTCAGCAAGCCCAATGAAACCGAGTGTTAATGGGTCTTTGGTAATTTGATATAACGAATAGGCAACAATAATTTCTTGAATTAAAATAGCCAGAGTCAGAAAAAATTGATTGATGGTTACAATTGAAAAGTCGCGATATCGAAGTGCAGCAAAAGCGTCATGTGCAGTGTTCATATTGGTCTTGTTTTATCATGATGTGATGATTATAAAGATTTTAAGTTCTTTGACTTGTAACTTTCAGTATATTCAAGCTCGGAAATTATGCTAAATAAGAAACAAATATCCTGATGTTTTACTTTTGTTTTAAGTAAAGATCCTTTAGAATATTGGCTCCCTTACCTGCAGGTCGTTTTGCAATGGTGCAGACGCTCCGAACAGGTGTTCAAAAGAGGTTGTTATGCCTAAGATGAAAACTCGCCGTGGT
>CAXYZD010000129.1:0-7136 GCA_964293455.1 uncultured Acinetobacter sp.
GTACGTTTCATATCGAAACTCCAAAAATGATCTTTGTATAAAGGTTCGCGAGTTTATTGTGCATTGTTTGTTCTGTCAACTAATAACCGATTTTCTTTTGATAAATGAATTATTTTTAATCAATATAATAAGGTTTATTTATTTGTAAAAAGTAGAAAAATAAAATATTAATAAAGTAAGTATATAATTTATATTATGAATATAAGTTATTAACACAGATATCAACAAAGTTATCCATAGTTTTTTAAAAAATGATCTAAATTTGATTATTTAAATTTATTTAATTCCAATAAATGAATTCAAATTTAAAAACCAATTTCTTATATCTATCTTTTTGTAGTTATCCACAAATTTTGACATGCTTATTATTAAATTCAAATTTATAAATTTAAATTTATTATTATTAGGGCTTTGATTTTCTGTGGAAAAGACACATTTTAATATTAAAATCAATTAATTATATTGTGGATAATGCTGTGATTATAAGTCTTATAAAATGTGGGTAACTTAACGCATTTTTTTATCCACAGGTTGTGCTTAACTTTATCCACAGCTCATTTAAGCTTAAAATTATTTATGGAATCTGTATTTTTATTCAATAACCTATGATTAGTTCATGACAGATGTGGATAACTTAGTTAGAATGGCGACCCCTCAATGGTTGAGGGTAGGCTTTAAACCGAAATTAGAAAGGGGTTTCACATGCTTTGGACGGACTGCTTAACTCGCTTGCGACAAGAGCTCTCTGATAATGTCTATGCGATGTGGATTCGTCCCCTTATTGCAGAAGAAGTGCAAGACACACTTAAGCTGTATGCACCGAATCCTTATTGGACACGCTATATTCAAGAACATCATCTTGAGCTCATCATGATTCTTGCTGAACAGCTTTCAGAAGGTCGCATTCGTAAAATTGAAATTTTGGTTGATTCTCGTCCGGGTGCAATTTTATCTGCAGCTGAACAACCAGCGACCACCACAGCAGCTTTGGAATCGACACCTGCATCGATTACGCCAGTGGCAAACCGCATAAAAAAAGAAAAAGAACACGAAATAATTTCACCTAAAAATTCTAGAAAACGTGTATTGAATCCATCATTTACGTTTGCGTTATTTGTCGAAGGTCGTTCGAACCAAATGGCAGCGGAAACTTGTCGTAAAGTTTTAACTCAACTCGGTGAATCACAGCATAATCCATTGTTTTTATATGGACCTACAGGTTTAGGTAAAACCCATTTAATGCAAGCTGTGGGTAATTCATTATTGCAAGCTAAGCCTAATGCGCGCGTCATGTACATGACTGCAGAAAGTTTTGTACAGGATTTTGTCAGTTCTTTACAGAAAGGCAAAGTTGAGGAATTTAAGAAAAATTGCCGCTCGCTCGATTTATTATTGGTCGATGATATTCATTTATTGGCAGGTAAAGAAGCCAGTCTTGTTGAGTTTTTCTATACATTTAACGCTTTGCTCGATGAATCAAAACAGATTATTTTAACATCCGATCGTTATCCGAAAGAATTAACAGAGCTTGATCCACGTTTAGTTTCACGTTTTTCTTGGGGATTATCTGTGGGGGTTGAACCACCAGATATTGAAACTCGTATTGAAATTTTACTGAAAAAAGCAGAAAGCAGTGGTGTTGATTTACCGCGTAATTGTGCCTTATTTATTGCACAACAAGTGGTTGCCAATGTCCGTGAGCTTGAAGGTGCACTCAATAAAGTCGTGGCAATTTCACGTTTTAAAGGGACAAATATTGATCTTGATGTCGTTCGTGAATCGCTCAAAGATGTACTGGCAATTCGTGCCCGTAACATCAGTACTGAAAATATCCAACGGGTGGTGAGCGAGTACTTCCGAATTCCACTTAAGGAATTGGTTGGACCGAAACGTACGCGTATTTATGCACGACCACGCCAGTTAGCAATGGGATTGGCACGTGAATTAACAGGTGATAGTTTTCCTGAAATTGGTATGGCTTTTGGTGGTCGAGATCACAGTACGGTGATGCATGCATGTGATAAAGTACAAAGCTTACGCAATGAAGATCCAATTTTTAATGAGGATTATAAAAACCTCATGCGCCTGTTACAAAGTTGATGTGACAAAGCAAAAAAATGCTTAAAAAATATTCTTATCGTCCGTTATTGCAATGCGGCATAATCTGCCGCATAGTACGTCATTCGACAAAAAATTAACTGTATTTAGTTTTAGAGGAATCTACCGTGCGTTTGAAAATCGCGAAAGAAAGCTTAGTCAATGTTTTATCTCATGTGGTCGGTGCCGTTGAACGTCGTCATACTTTAAACATTCTTTCAAACGTAAAAATTCAAGCAAATCAACAAGCCTTAACCATTACAGGTTCAGACTTAGAAGTTGAATTGGTCGCAAGTACGACATTGGCTGATGGTGCATGTTTACAAGCAGGGGAGACCACTGTACCTGCACGTAAACTGATGGATATCTGTAAATCATTACCAACAGCTGCATTAATTGATTTACAAATTACCGAGGATCAACGCTGTATTTTAAAATCAGGTGCAAGCCGTTTTGTTCTCGGCACTTTACCTGCGGAAGATTACCCATTATTGACCACTGAAAATAGTCAGGGTACACAGGTTCAAGTGACACAGCGTGAGCTAAAACGTTTATTTGAAAAAACATCATTTGCCATGGCTGTACAAGATGTTCGTTTTTATTTGACAGGTACATTGCTTGAGATTGATGAAAATCAATTACGTGCTGTGACAACCGATGGTCACCGTTTGGCATTGTGCGAAACATTAGCATCCTCTACAGCAACACAGCCTGTACAAGCGATTGTTCCACGTAAAGCAGTGGGTGAGTTACAGCGCTTACTCAGCATTGAAGATGAGCAATTAACCTTGTTGATTGGTCGTGAATTATTAAACGTGACCATTAGCACGCCAAACCGTGATAAAGAGCAGGGTGATATTACCGTACGTTTTACGACAAAACTCATTGATGGTAAATTCCCCGATTATCGTCGTGTCATTCCACGTGGCGGTGATAAAAAAGTGATGATTGCTCATGATGTTTTTAAGCAATCTTTACAACGTGTTTCGATTTTAAGTAATGAAAAATTACGTGGTGTGTTCTTAAATTTTGGTGCAGATTCTTTACAGCTACGTGCCAATAACCCAGAGCAAGATGAAGCGGTTGAAGATTTAGCGATTCAATATGCAGATACGCCAATGGAAATGTCATTCAACGCACAATATATTTTAGAAGTTCTAGGTGTGTTAGATGGCGATGATGTGATCATGACGATGACAGAAGCAAATCAATCTGTATTGGTTCAAGATCCAACACAGCAAAATCAAATTTATGTCGTTATGCCGATGCGTGTTTAATACTCTACTTTGATATGAGTTTACCTTAGATCATGCATATTACACGTTTAAATATACAGCGTGTCCGAAACATTAAAACGGTTGCACTCCACGAGTTGCAGCCGTTTAATGTTTTTTATGGGCAAAATGGTTCAGGGAAAACTTCGATTCTTGAAGCAATTCATCTGCTTGCAACGGGTCGTTCTTTTCGTACACATATTCCAAAACATTATATTCAAAATAATACCGCTGATGCCATTGTCTTTGCACAATCTGTAACTGAAAAAATTGGGATGCAAAAATTACAAAGTGGTGAACAGTTCATTAAGGTGAATGGCGATACCGTTGCGACGCAAGGACAGTTAGCAAAAATTTTACCACTACAACTGATTGATCCGCTGAGTAGCGATATTATTGATCATGGTGCAAAACCTAGACGTCAGTTACTCGATTGGCTCATGTTTCACGTGGAACCTGATTTTTATCATGCGTGGCAATATTATTCTCGGGCATTGAAACAGCGTAATACTTTACTGAAAACAAAGCGTCATATCTCTCTACAAGATTTAGAACCGTGGAACAAAATGCTCAGCGATTATGGCGAGATTTTGCATTCACAGCGTATGGAAATTGTGGAGCAGTGGAAAAAATATTTACAGCAAGACCTCGCTGAATTATTGCCCGATTTAAATATTCAGTTGGAATATAGTGCAGGGTTTCACGTGGAACATGGTTTGGCAAATGATCTCATTCAGTACCATCAAAAAGATGTCGATCGGCGCTATACCGAGTATGGTCCACATCGCGCAGATTTACGTTTAAAAACCCCTTTGGGTGATGCCGATGCGGTCCTTTCTAGAGGGCAAAAAAAGCTTCTTATTATGGCATTAAAACTCTCCCAAATTGCCATGTTACATGCCTGTAATAAGGAAACTGTGGTATTATTAGATGATGTGACAGCAGAATTAGATTTAACTGCACAGCAGCGTTTAATTAAGCGTTTGAGCCAATTGGGTAGTCAGGTTTTTATGACCACACTAGACCATGAATCAGTCAAAAAACATTTACACGATTTGTCTATTTCATACCGATTATTTTATATTGACCAAGGTCAAGTTCAGGCCTTCGTGCCATGATTTTAAATTTTAGCCATATTTAGACAGACCCATTTTTTTCTAGGGAGAAACCATGAGTTCAGAAGATCAAGTCGCTTCTCAAACAGAACAACCTACTGAAAAGGCTTATGACTCTTCCAGTATCAAAGTGTTGCGTGGACTAGATGCCGTACGTAAACGTCCAGGCATGTACATTGGTGACACTGATGATGGGTCAGGCTTACATCACATGGTTTTTGAAGTGGTCGATAACGCCATTGATGAAGCTTTAGCGGGGCATTGTGACGAGATTAAAGTCACCATTCATGAAGATGAATCGGTGAGCGTATCGGACAATGGTCGTGGTATTCCAACAGATATTCACGAAGAAGAAGGTGTATCTGCAGCCGAAGTGATTTTAACCATTCTGCATGCAGGTGGTAAATTTGATGATAATAGCTATAAGGTTTCAGGTGGCTTACACGGCGTAGGTGTATCGGTTGTTAATGCGCTGTCACGCAAACTTGAATTGACCATTCAACGTGGTGGGCATATTCACCAACAAGAATACAAACATGGTGATTCTGTTTATCCGCTCAAAGTGATTGGCGATACGACTGAAACAGGAACGACCGTTCGTTTTTGGCCAAGTGCTGAAACCTTTAGTCAAACTATTTTTAATGTTGATATTTTGGCACGTCGTTTACGTGAACTGTCATTCTTAAATGCAGGTGTACGAATTGTACTTGCAGATAATCGCATTGCATCTGAACATGTATTTGACTACGAAGGTGGTTTGTCTGAGTTTGTAAAATATATCAATCAGGGTAAAACGCACCTAAACGATATTTTTCATTTTACCACGATGGCGGATAACGGCATTGGTGTTGAAGTTGCACTACAGTGGAATGATACTTATCAGGAAAATGTACGTTGCTTTACCAATAACATCCCTCAAAAAGATGGTGGTACGCATTTAGCTGGTTTCCGTGCAGCATTAACGCGTGGCTTAAACAGCTATATGGAAGGCGAAAACTTACTTAAAAAAGAGAAAGTCGCTGTTTCTGGTGATGATGCACGTGAAGGTTTAACGGCGATTGTTTCAGTGAAAGTGCCTGATCCAAAGTTCTCATCACAAACCAAAGAAAAATTGGTTTCAAGTGAAGTGAAAACAGCCGTTGAACAGGCAATGAATAAATCATTCTCTGCCTATTTGTTGGAAAATCCACAGGCTGCAAAATCAATTGCAGGCAAAATTATTGATGCAGCACGTGCGCGTGATGCAGCACGTAAAGCACGTGAAATGACACGTCGTAAAAGTGCGCTCGATATTGCAGGTCTTCCTGGTAAATTAGCCGATTGTCAGGAAAAAGATCCTGCATTGTCAGAGCTTTACTTGGTCGAAGGTGACTCTGCGGGAGGTTCTGCAAAACAGGGCCGTAACCGTAAGATGCAAGCGATTCTTCCGCTTAAAGGTAAAATTCTAAACGTGGAACGTGCACGTTTTGACAAAATGATTTCATCGCAAGAAGTCGGTACGCTCATTACGGCATTGGGTTGTGGTATTGGTCGTGAAGAATATAATCCCGATAAATTGCGTTATCACAAAATCATTATCATGACCGATGCGGATGTCGATGGTTCACACATTCGTACTTTGCTTTTGACTTTCTTCTTCCGTCAAATGCCTGAGCTTGTAGAACGTGGTTATATTTATATTGCACAACCACCGCTGTATAAATTAAAAAAAGGTAAGCAAGAACAATATCTTAAAGATAATGATGCGCTTGAAACCTACCTTCTTTCAAATGCGATTGATGAACTTGAATTACATGTGAATGCTGAAGCACCTGCCATTCGTGGTGAAGCGCTTGAAAAAGTGATTAGTGATTATCAAACCTCACAAAAAAGTATTCAGCGTTTAACTGTGCGTTATCCTGCGAGTTTATTGGATGGTTTGCTTGAATTAGATGGCTTTAAGCTCGATCAAAATCACGATGAGTCGTATGTTAAGCAATGGGGTGAGCAATTGGCTGTAGCTATTGCTAAAAATCAGCCTTCATTGCGTCCCGAAATTACGCTAGAGTCGTTTGATAAAGAACATGCCGATGGCACGAAGGTGACTCACTTTTGGCCACGTGTAACGATTTACGTTCATAACTTGCCGCATTATTATTTACTTGATCAGGGTTTACTTGCATCAAATGAATATAAGCGTTTACTACAAAACTCTAAGAGTTGGTTTACCTTGCTTGAAGAGGGTGCGTATTTGCAAAAAGGCGAACGTAAGATTGTTATAAATACATTCCATCAAGCATGGCAGCATATTTTGTCTGATTCTCGTCGTGGCATGATGATTCAGCGCTATAAAGGTCTCGGTGAGATGAATGCTGACCAACTTTGGGAAACGACCATGGATCCTGAAAACCGTAATATGCTTCAAGTGACCATTAATGATGCGATTGAAGCAGATCGTATGTTCTCCTGTTTGATGGGGGATGATGTTGAACCACGTCGTGCATTTATTGAAGAAAATGCATTGAATGCAGATATTGATGCTTAATTGATTCTTATGTTGTAGACAGCCTCGAATAGTTCGCTATTCGGGGCTTTTTTGATCTAAAAAAACTGTGTCTTCATATCGTAATATTTCTTTTATGAAATTGCCTTATTTTTATGACATATTAAT
>CAXYZD010000130.1:0-7107 GCA_964293455.1 uncultured Acinetobacter sp.
TCGCCCTTTCACGGCGGTAACCGGGGTTCGAATCCCCGTAGGGTCGCCACATTCGGAATTGAAAGTTATATTTCAAATCCTCAAAAAAGCCTGAGCATAATGACTCAGGCTTTTTTATGTTCGATCATTCCATCTTTGCTTTATTTCTACATGATTAACATACAACTAGAGTTACTTATATTTTCTGTTTTTTCTGTGTCATACACTTTATGATCAAAGCCAAATACTCTATATAAAATAAAAGTACAATGAAGCTTAAACTGCATCACCACCCAAACTCTCGCTCACAACGTATTGTGTGGTTACTCGAAGAACTCAAACTTGATTATGAGTTGGAAATCCACTTAGAACATACTCAAACCACAAATGAACAAACGCTAAAATTTCCAACGCTTCTGATCCAACAAGACGCTCAAAATCAACTAAAGCTTACGGAAACAAGTGCAATCGCTGAGTACCTATGCCAGCAACAGCAGAAGCTCATCATTCATCCCAATCACCAAGACTATTGGAACTTTTGCTTTTATCAACATTATGCAGATGCAAGCTTTATACCCAATCTCGCCCTCAAGCAAGTGTTTAGTCAAATTGCACAGCAAACACCTTGGCTTGTTCGCTTCGTCAGCCTTGCCTTTAAAATGGCATTCAACAAAAGCTATTTAAACCCTGAAATTGCTCAACAATTACAACAGATCAATCTACATTTAACAGAGCATACATGGCTTGCAGGAGATAATTTTACTTATGCCGATATTCTCTTATGGTTTCCACTGCAAGCAAGTGCTTATGCCAATCCTGACTTTGCACATTACCCTGCTCTCGTAAATTATTTACAGCAAATAAAAAGCAGACCTGCCTTTCAAGCATCGCTACAAAAAGGACGATGGTCTGCTGATCTATTTCAACATTATTGGAAAATTACATCTAAATAATTTAAACAGAATACCAATTAAGTTTAAGCTGATTTTCGAGAGTTGATACGCCCTTGAACAACAGCCTTAATGTTATTTTTTGCATAGCCTAAAAAGACTTTAAATGGGGACAGTTTTGGATTTGGCTTTTTACCCTCACCAATCGCTTTGAATTGAGCTGCATACCAAATAATTTCCATAATCGCCATTTTATCGACAAACGGAATACCTGTTTTAATCTGCTCTACGGCATAACGTACATCTTTCCCTGCAATCAAACGATCTGTTAAATCTGTTTCTACAGCCAATGGGCGTGCAATACCAATAAACTCACATGCACCACTATCTAAAGCAGCATTCATTCCAACAACTGTACGAAAACCGCCTGTCACCATCAAATGACATTTTACTTCTTTACGAATTTTTTCAGCAAAGTCGAGGAAGTAAGCTTCACGAGCAATACTACTTTGCTTACGCTTTTCAGCTTTTGCACCCGCCATTGCAGGGGCTTCATAGGTACCACCTGAAATTTCAATTAAATCAATACCTGCAGCATCAATTGCTTTAAACACCGCAACTACTTCTTCTTCAGTAATACCACCACGTTGGAAATCGGCAGAATTAAGTTTCACCGAAATAATAAAGTCATCGGAGGTTGCAGCACGGACTGCTTTATAAATTTCCAACAAAAAACGCATACGGTTTTCAATTGAACCGCCCCATTGATCACTACGCTTATTGGTCAATGGTGATAAAAATTCACTGATCAAATAGCCATGTGCACCATGCAATTGAATACCTTCAAAACCTGCTTTTTCACAAATTACCGCAGATGTTGCAAACCGTTGAATGATGTCTAAGATTTCATCCTCACGCAACGCTCGTGGCGTAGCAAAAGTTGTCGCCAACAATGAACTAAAAGGCACAGCTGAAGGTGCAACAGTTTCTTTATTTAATCCTTTCGGACACTGACGACCAGGATGTGACAATTGAATCAGTTGCACCATGCCATATTTTTTACCGACATCTGCCCACTCTTTCAACTTGGTAAGATCTCGTTCTGTTTCCATGACTACCACACCCGGCTCATTTTTCGCACGATAGTCAACCATTACATTGCCTGTAATTGCACAACCTAAACCACCTTTTGCCCATGCCTCATACAAACCCAAATGTAAATGGTTCGGTTGCCCTGCTTGATTGGCGAGCGCCTCACTCATTGCACCTTTAATAATACGGTTTTTAAATGTGGTCTTTTTAATTTTTAAGGGTTCAGCAATTTGATTCATTGTTCTGGCTTCCTTTTGAAGTTTTTGCTCTACCTGATTTGTATCGAGTTTAAAGTTGACAATACTGTTTGTCAAATTGAAAAAACACCCGATTAATAAAAACTCGCTTTAATCAACCGTTGCGTATATTCATGTAAAGGTTTGTCAAATAAAGCCTCCGTATCTTGAAACTCCACGACTTCCGCATCACGCAGTACCATAACTTTCTGACACAAGGCACGTACAACATGCAAATCATGGCTAATCAGCAAATAGCTCATTTGGTCTTGCTGTTGCAATGTTCTCAATAGACGAATCATTGAACCCTGCGTACTTTGATCCAATGCAGAAGTCGGCTCATCCAAAATAAGCAACTTTGGCTTTAAGACCAATGCCCGAGCCAATGCCACACGCTGTCTTTGCCCACCAGATAACTCATAGGGATAACGCAAACGAAATGCTGATGAAAGCTCCACACGTTGTAAAACATCATCAATCTGTGCATCAACATCCTGCATTTTTTGATTGCGCAACGCCAAACCTTCCGCAATCAACTGCTCCACATTCATACGAGGATTTAAACTTGAAAATGGATCTTGAAACACAATTTGAAAATCGGCACGTAAAGGACGTAATTTACGCTCTTTAAGTTTATTCAAATCTTGATTACCTAAATAAATCTGACCTGAGCTTTCAATCAAACGGGCTACAGCCAAGGCAAGTGATGATTTTCCTGCACCACTTTCACCAACAATCCCCACGCTTTCACCTTGCTGAAGACGCAAGTTGATTGGCTCTACCGCCACCACATAATCTTTGATTCGATTGAGCAAACCTGTCTTTATTGGAAATCTCACACCCACCTTTTCTAGAGTTAAGATACGTTCCGCATTTTCGGGTAATGCATTGGGTTGCCCATAATCATGCTCAAGTAAGTGTCGGGTATAGTCCGATTTTGCATGCTGAAAAATCTGCTGAACTGAACCCTGTTCCTCAATCACACCTTGGTGCATCACAATGACATGATTGGCGTATCTGCGAACGAGATTTAAATCATGGCTAATTAAAATCAATGCCATTTTTTTATTCAGCACCAACAATTGCAATAAATTCAATATATGTGCTTGTGAGGTTACATCTAAAGCCGTCGTCGGCTCATCTGCAATAATAATATCAGGCTCAGTTGCCAATGCAGCCGCAATCATCACACGCTGACGCTCACCACCAGATAATTCATGCGGATAACGCTTGAGTAAAAATCCAGCGTCTTCAAGCCCAACATCTTGCAGCAAAGCAACTGACTTTTTACGTGCCTGCTCTGACGTTAAACCTGACAATATCAATACTTCACCGACAATTTTCTCTACACGATGCAATGGATTAAGTGCGGTCATCGGCTCTTGAAAAATCATGGCAATTTTTTGACCACGAAGTTGTCTAAGCTCATAATCATTTAGCTGTAAAACATCCTGAATCTGATCTTTATTTGGATTTGGATTGTAATAATTAATCTTTCCCGAAGCTTTCAACCCATTCGGCAATAAATTCAGCATCGCCAAAGCCGTCAGTGATTTACCTGAACCACTTTCTCCCACAATGGCTAATATTTCATTGCTATATAGATCAAAACTGAGATTTTTTACCAACATTTGTTGTTGATTTTGTTGTTGGCTTTGTTTTTGATTTTGAATACTTAAATCTTGAACCGACAGCAGTTTTTCTTTGATCGGTGCAACTTTTGATGAAATCATTGCATCAATTTTAGTGTTGTCGTGGATCGAATGCATCTCGTGCCGCCTCCCCAATATAAATAAGTAAAGAAAGCACTAAAGCCAAAGTGAAAAATCCAGACAATGCCAACCACGGTGCATCTAAGTTATTTTTGCCTTGTAGCAACAACTCACCAATCGATGCTGAACCCGGTGGCAAGCCATAGCCTAGAAAATCAAGTGCAGTCAATGCGGTAATATTTGCGGTCAACATAAATGGAATTTGTGACAATGCCGAACTCATGGCATTGGGTAAAATATGCCGAAACATAATCATGTGGTCACGTACACCAAGCGCTCGTGCTGCACGAACATAATCCAAATGACGTGCCCGTAAAAATTCGGCACGTACCAAACCCACTAAGGATGACCATCCGAAAAGCAACATAATCACAAAAAGCCAATACACATTGGGGATCAAAATACTGACCAAAACCATGACCATAAAAAGTGTCGGCAAACCACCCCACACTTCAATAATACGCTGCCCAATCAGATCGACCCATCCACCATAATAACCTTGTATTGCACCGACACAAATCCCGATCAAAGAGGCCAGTAAAGTCAAACCCAAGCCAAAGAGCAAAGATACACGTAAACCATACAACAACCGAGCCAAAACATCTCGCCCTTGATCATCTGTGCCGAGCCAATTTTGTGCGGATGGTGCAGAAGGTACAGGTACATCGAGTGCCAAATTAGGCGTTTGATCTGCATATGGAATGAGTGGCCATATCATCCAACCCTTGGCATTAATCAGTTGCTGTACAGCAGGATCTTTATAATCTGCTTGGGTTTCAAAAACCCCATCAAATGTTGTTTCAGGGTAGGCTTTAACAATGGGGAGATAATAGTGCTGATCATATTTGATCAAAATCGGCTTATCATTGGCGATCCATTGCACAGCCAATGTGGCAATAAAAATCATCATAAATAGGATAAAACAGCCAAAACCTAATTTATGCTGTCGAAATTTTTGAAATCGTTCGCTCATTAAAGGGGACATTATTTTGCACCCCAAAGATCAAAACTAATACGTGGATCAATGATTTGATATAGCACATCCCCCACTAAACGAAGTAACAAACCAACCAAAGTGAAAATAAATAAAGTACCAAAAATGACTGGGTAATCTCGCTGTTGGATTGCCTCAAAACCGAGTAAGCCTAAGCCATCAAGATTAAAAATAATTTCAATAAAAACATTGCCCATCAAGAAAATACCCACTAAGGCTTCGGGTAAACCTGCAATGACAACGAGCATCGCATTGCGAAAAACATGCCCATACAACACACGATTTTCAGACAAGCCTTTTGCGCGTGCAGACACCACATAAGGCTTATGCATTTCTTCTATAAATGAGTATTTGGTCAAATACGTTAAGCTAGCAAAACCGCCCAATAACATCGTTAACAACGGCAAAGCCATATGCCAAAAGTAATCGGTAATTTTTCCAATCAAGCTTAAGGATGCAAAATTTTCAGAGACTAAACCCTGTAGCGGGAACCATTGAAAATATGATCCACCTGCAAAAAATACGATCAGTAAGACCGCAAAAACAAAGACTGGCACTGCATAGCCCACTGCAAGCAGTAACGATGTTGTACGATCAAACACCGTGCCATGTTGACGTGCTTTACGAATGCCAAGTGGAATAGAAATCAGATAAATCAGCAAGGTACTCCATAGTCCAAGTGAGATGGTCACGGGCATTTTTTCCATGATCAATGTCGTGACCGCTTTATCCTTAAAAAAACTCGTACCAAAATCGAAATGTATGTAGCCTTTTAACATAAGCCAAAAGCGTTCATGCATGGGTTTATCGAAGCCATACTGTGCTTCAATTTTAGCGATCATGTCATCACTTAAGCCCTGCCCACCACGGTAGTGGCTATCGCTGATACCACTCAAAGTACTTTGTTGTGCCATTCCTTGAAAATTTTCAGCCCGATGAACAGCTTGCTCCACAGGTCCACCGGGTGCAATTTGAATCACAATAAAATTAATCAACAATATTGCCAACAATGTCGGAATAATCAGCAACAGTCTTTTTAAAATATACCGATTCATAATGACCTACTTTGCATGGTTTTAGCCCAAGACATCAACTTATGGTTTACGCAAATACTGACTGACTTTTTGCGCCTGCACCGCATCGACCCACCAATAATCAAGCCCAATGGACAGCCTAGCTTGTCGACTGGGTTGTCGATACATATTCCAATATGCCAACCATGTTTTATCTTTTGTACCAGTGAGAATTTGATAATAACCCGAACGTAACAAGCGATCGAGAATTTTAGTCTGAATAATCAATTGTTGCCGATTCGGTGCATCAATCACCCCTTGGATCGCTTGATCAATCACGGCGTTACGAATACCTGCATAATTGTAATTACCGACCTCATTTGCAGCATGACTACCCCACATCTGCATCTGCTCATTACCGGGCGTCAACGATTGTGGCATTTCATTCATGGTCATATCAAAATCGGCTTTACGTTTACGTTCTAAATATTGAGGGACATCAACCTGACGAATACTGACTGTAATCCCTAACTTCTTCAAATTACGTACAAATGGAATGATACTCTGTTGTGGTTTTTCAGGATCAAGTAAAAATTCCATGTGAATAGGTTTATTTTTCAAGTCGAGCAATAATCCATTTTGATAACGATAACCAGCCTTGAGCAAAATCTGTCGAGCTTCAAGTAAGTTCTTACGATTAAAACCGCTTGTATCACTCACAGGCGCTTTCCATTCTGTAAGTACAGCCTGACGTTGCACAGGATCAAGGCGAGGCAATACGGGCTTTAGAAACAACATTTCGGTAGGGCTAGGCATGCCTGTTGCTGCTAATTCACTATTTTGAAAATAACTTTGTAGCCTTTGATATTGACCATAAAATAAGGCTTTATTCATCCATTCAAAATCATAGGCATAACTGACTGCCTGACGAAAATGAATATCATTGAATGGACTGCGCCGATTATTCATCACAAAAGTCTGCGTTGCGACAGGCTTGGCTGTTTTGATTGCCAATTTTTTTACCATACCTGCTGTTGCCGCAGGAAAGTTGTAACCTGTCACCCACGTTCGTGTGAATAACTCTTCATGCAAAGTATATTGCCCCGATTTAAATCCCTCAAAGGCAACCTC
>CAXYZD010000131.1:0-7091 GCA_964293455.1 uncultured Acinetobacter sp.
TTTATTTACAATATTTTCAATGCTGGCTGTACTGACCCAAATCGCATTTTTACCGAATAAACCAATCAATACGCCATAGATGATTCCTCCAATACACCAAAGCAGTGAAGGGAGCGCAACAGTGTTTTTGTATTGCGCTAGAAAGGCACCAAATAAATTAAAGTGTTCAGTTTCATGTTGATGTATTTCATCAAGATGACTGAGCATATCTTTGAAAAAAAGTTTAGCGACCAGTCGATGACCATAATAAACACCTGTCGCACCTTTTTCACAGGCATGAATAATTCTAAGCTGAGTTTCTATATCTGTATGTGTACTCATCTGTTCACTCAATTTATTTTTGTATTTAATTTATACAATATTGGTAAGAAAAACTCTATTGAATACATTTTCAAAGGTTTTTTATTTTTCTTGTGTTTGGATTTGGGTAAATGTTAATCATTCATCGAATGTAATTATTGAATTATATTCATCTTAAATTTTATTCATTAAACTTATGTTATATTGAATTGTATTCATCTTTTGTCTTTGATTTTATACTTCGCTCAAGCGCTGCTTTTGAATAGATTCTCTTACTCGAAGCGTAGCTTTTCGCTTTAAGCTCAGATAAAGCGTTGCTTTATGGACTCCTCGCTCATGTTAGAAATTCGTCACCTTAAAACTTTAACAGCTTTACGTGAGCATGGCTCACTTGTGGCAGCCTCAAATGATCTGTGCTTAACGCCATCGGCAATTTCACACCAACTTAAAGAGTTAGATCATTGGTATGGGGTTGAAGTGGTCAATCGGCGTAGTCGCCCTGTGACATTTTCTAATGTCGGACAGCGTTTACTGAAGCTTGCCGATGATGTTTTGCCACAAATTCATATTGCACAATCAGATATTACCCGTATTGTACATGGGCAAACGGGGCGTATTATTTTTTCATCAGAATGTCACAGTTGCTTTGATTGGTTGATGCCATTGTTGAATCAATATCGCCATCAATATCCTGACGTTGATCTTGATTTTGCTTCAGGTTTTGAGGCAAATCCGCATGAATTACTCCAAAATAGTGAATTTGATTTACTCATTACGGCTGATCCGATTGCACTGAAAGGAATTGAATATTTCCCAATTTTTGAATATGAATCACGTTTAGTTTTGTCCAATACCCATCCTTTAGTACGTGCTGAACAGATTACTGTAAATGATCTTGCAGAAGAAACGCTGATTACCTATCCAGTCGATAAGCATCGTTTAGATATTATGGCGAAACTTTTTATTCCTGCGAATATTCAACCGAAACATATTCGTACCACTGATTTGACACAAATGCTGATTCAATTGGTCGCAAGTGGGCGAGGTATTGCAGCATTGCCTGATTGGGTGGTCAATGAATACGAGCAGAAGGGTTGGGTGACCTCACGACGTTTACACTGTGTTGGAAAAACAGGATTACGCCGTACTTTATATGCAGGTTATCGTATTGAAGAGATGGAAAAGAGTTATTTTGAGGGTTTTTTAAAGCAACTTGATAAATTTTCCAAGAAACGTCATCAATATTATAGTGCTTAAATATTCAATAAAACGCTTTCTAGCCTTTCCTTAAAAAGGAGGGGCTTTCCCATTTTGCATTGCTCCTAGATTGCTTGTGACAAGAGATTGAGAAAGCTAAACAAACAGATGAGTTCTTGGATAATTTAATATTTAAGCTTAGGTATGTTCAATTAGATTCTCATCTTAATAAATCAAGGCACAGTGTATTCAGCCAAAATTGTTGATGCAGTTTTAGCTATGTCATTTTGAAAATATATGCGATTTTTTATTGTTCTAAGCAGATTTTAGCTTTTATTGTGCAATACGCATTCGTTTTGAATTAGGTCATTAAGACTGCCCAATTAGTAAAGAGAGTAACCCTGCTGCAATGAGTGGGCCAACAGGTACACCACGTAACAATGCAACACCTGCAATCGTACCGATCAGTAATCCTGCAACTATATTCGGCTGATTACTCATCAATTTAACACCACGTCCACCAAGCCATGCCACTAAAAGTCCAACGGCAATCGCGAGTAATGATTTCCAACTCAGAAAGGATTTGAGAATCTCTTCTCCCGGAATTTTACCGCTTGCAATAGGCGTAAGTACACCAATGGTTAAAATAATAATGCCGACTTCAAGTCCATGTGTTTGTAGTAGAGGGAAAAATTGACTCAGTGGTGTAATCCTAAAAACAATCAGAACACCTGCGGCAATGGTGACCGCTGTATTGTGACTGAAAATACCACAGCCAAGCAAAACCAATAAAACAATTAAATTTAAATCGAGATGGGACATATCAACTTTGATAACAAGGACAGCATATTATTGTAACCCTTTTTACGCGCTAGATTGAACTGGAGTTGAGCACAATCATAAAAACTTAGCATAAAGACTCGGCATAAAGATTGAAGTTAATTTTCTGAGAATGATCTTGTTCAATACTGCTTATAAGATTCTACACGAGGTCATGCCCTAGATCGGATACACTACGCAGATTCAGAATATATAGAATCAAAGGATTACACCGTGTTACTCGAAAAAATGTTGCAATCACAGGGTTTTGGCTCTCGTAAACACTGTCAGCAGTTGATTAAAAACGGTGCTGTGACTATTCATGGTGAAGTGATCAGTGATCCTAAGTTTAAACTTGATTTAAATGAATTGGCTTATTCGGTCTATGGTCAGACATGGCAATATCGTGAAAAAATTTATATTGCACTGAATAAACCGCAAGGTTATGAATGTTCACATCAATCGACGCATCATTTTAGTGTATTTAATTTATTTGATGATGTCTTGCTGAATCGAGGTCTACAGTGTGTTGGGCGACTCGACCAAGACACCACAGGTTTATTGATTTTGACCGATGATGGTCAATTTTTACAAGCTTTAACCCATCCTAAAAAGCATGTGCCTAAAGTCTATCAAATGCAAACAGCTGATCCTATAGCTATAGAACAGATGGCTCAACTTGAAAGTGGGGTTGAGTTACGCAATGAAAAAGGCATTTTTGCTGCAACAGATGTCAAAGCATTGGCAGAAAGTAAATTACAAATGACCGTACATCAAGGGGTGTATCACCAAGTGAAGCGTATGCTTGCTGCTGTAGGCAATAAAGTTGAAGCTTTGCATCGCGCACAAGTCGGTCAACTGAGACTTTCGCAGCTCGCAGAGGGTGAGTGGATTTATTTAACTGAAGCACAAATACTTGCAGCTAAAAATACACCTGAGACATTGATAGAGATTTAGTCATTTATTTTAAGAAACAGTGGTAGGTCTGAAATTCACTGTCTTTAACGAATCCCATCTGTTCATATAATTGGTGGGATTGATAATTGTTTTTTTGCGTTTCAAGGCTGATACGTATGGCATTTTGTTGTTGTGCAAATAAAATCGCAGTATCAATCAATTGTTTTGCAGAACCTTGTCGGCGATATATCGGGGTGACATAAACATCATCTAAAATATAATAGGTTGAACAAGCAACTGAAGAAAATCCAAGATATAATAATACAAAACCTGTAAAGACTTCATCTTTTACATGAATAAAAATGACACTTTGTTGGTTATCAAAACGTTGTTTTAGAAAGTGATAAGATTGTTGAATATTGGATGATGAACCATAAAATTGACGGTATTCATCAAAAAGAATAGCGAGCTGATTTAAATCTTCTTGAACAGCACGACGAACGATCATTTAGATGCTCCTTGCAGTTAATTTTAACCCTGCATTGAGCATAACTAAAAGTGAACGTTAAAAACTTAAAAAATTGTTTAAAAATGCAACACTGTTAAGTTTTGTCGCTTTCATTCAAAATTGCATTAAGCTCTGCAAAAATATCATCGTCAATTGCAGTATCATCCGTTATTTCTGGTGAGAGGGCAGTGGGTTGGTCGAGCTTTATTTTTTTTAATTTAAGGAGTTGTTCTATATTGATACTCTGATTTTCAATTGCAAATGGAATCGATTTTGTGAGTACGACCTGTTTAAAAAACAATCTTACTGCCTGAGCAGGTGTAATCCCCAATTGTTTAAAAACAGCAAAAGCCTGTTTTTTTTCTTGTGAATCAAGTCGTACTTGGTAGACTTCAGTTTTTCTCATAATAACAGCCAAACAGATTTAAATTTCTCAGCTTATTTTAATCAAGTTTGCTTTAATTTCAATCGAAATAGATAAAAAGTCCATTTATTGTCATTACAATGAAATCACAATGTCAGCTCTTGATTAGAATGGAAGTGCATGCGTTGTTGTGTGATTGGATCTAAAAAGTATATTTCTTTAGCAAGCAATTGTAGCGGCGCACTAAAATCAGCTGCATTTTTATGGATGACTTCAGGGTAAAACGGGTCATTTTGAATCGGAATATTTAAATAATTGAGGTGGACTCTGAGTTGATGTTGTTTACCCGTTAAGGGTTTGAGTTGATATTTTGCCCAAGATTTATTGTGTTCAAGTAGATTAATTTCAGTGCTTGAATTTACCAGACCATTGATAATTTGCATGGTATAAAAAGGTTCGCCTTTTTCCATACGCAGTTCAACGGTACAGGGTAAAGTTAAATAGGCACGATAAGGTGCAATGGCATGGTAAATTTTTTGCACTTTTTTTTCTGCAAATAATTGTTGATAGATACCACGACTACTTGGCTTTTTAGAAAATAAAACCACACCTGCGGTTTCTCGGTCGAGTCGATGAATCGGGGTTAAGTCAGAATTGTTGGTGGTTTTTTTAAGTCGAACCAATAACGTTTCTTGTACATATTGACCTGTTGGGCTCATGGTCAAAAAGTGTGGTTTATCTACCACCAATAAATCCTCATTTTCAAAGAGAATTTTTTCTTGGAATGGCACAGAAATTTCATGTGCCAAAAAGCGATAATAATAAATATGGGTATTGGCTTGAAAAGCGCTCTCTAGTGTTAAAACATTGCCTTTTAAGCCAAAAATCAATTGATCGTTAAAGCGTTGTTGCCACTCTTTGACCGTAATATGCGGAAATTGCTTACACAGGTATTCAAAAATAGTATTGAAGCGTTGTGCAGTTTCAGCCAAAAAAACTTTGGATGCAGTGACACCATTCAACATTGGAGGGGTAAATTCGATAGTCGCTTGCACAGTTTAATGTTCCAAAGATTGAGCAGTTGAATGAAATTTTGGCGTAAAGCCATGACGAAAAGCGTTAACGATAGAAATAGGGGTAAGTACTTTAACCATTGTTGTTGGATCAAGTTCAATTGTTGTTTGATAGCCTGTAAATGACCATGTTTGATATAGTTGATCAGCGACAATCATCACCGCTTGGTTATTCCATTCAAAACAAATGCCAATCGGAAGTTCTGCCAAAGTTGTTTGAAATGTCACTTTTTCGTGTGCAGAATTTATGCGTTCAAGATGAAGCTGTTGATCTATGTCTGAAAGCTTAAGTTTTTGACCTGAGGCATTGGCATTGATCCAAGACATTTTAAATTGATTACTGCGTTCACGTTGACATTCTGCACAAGGACGATGTCCTGCTGAAAAAGCAGTGGCTTCATCTAAAAAGAAAAGTTCTGAATATCGTCCTTCACTGAATATTTTTCGTGTGTTGCCTTTAAAAGACAATACACAACTAATCCAAGCCTTGAGCTTCCAAGGGCGAACAATTTGCTGATCTTTATTGTGTAGTACGCCTCGATTTCCCATCAGTGTTGCTGTTTTTACAGGATTTTTATTGAGCTTTGACCACGGGTCTATTCTGTTTTGTAACGTCATGATCAGTCCTGAAAGTTGCGGCGAAAGTACAAATTTTAATGCGCATTTTACCGTGAATAGCGTAGGGAATTATTTGTACAAATATACCTAATGTGAAACATTATATCGGGCATTATCTTGGGTATTGGGCATGTGTAATGCTATCATATTGCCGAGTTCAAATCATGTTGTGAGTGCGATGCAATATTCATGTAAATTAAGTCTAAGCAATGAGCAAGATACCCAAAAAATGGCAGCTATATTGGCACAGTCCATTGCGAATGGCGTGATTTATCTTATTGGTGATTTAGGTGCAGGAAAAACGACACTGACCCGTTATTGGTTACAAGGGCTTGGGCACAAAGGTGCAGTGAAAAGCCCAACATATACCTTGGTTGAGCCTTATAATATTCAGGGTACAGATGTTTTTCACTTTGATTTATATCGTTTAAATGATCCTTATGAAATGGAGTTGATGGGCATACGTGATTATTTGGATGTGCCCAATGCTTTATTTTTATTTGAATGGCCGTCTAAAGGTGGCGATGAAATTCCGCAAGCAGACCATATTATTGAAATCCTAAAAACAGACGATGAAATGGGGCGTGAAGTTCAAGTTAGCAGTATTTCTGAAGATTTGATCACTGCTTTAAAGGCATTTTAAAAGTCTATTAAAAATCTTATTGAATAAAGCATTTTGCTTTTTAAATAAGAAAATCGTTTACTTATTATGTCATCCTTCCATTCGAAATTGAGGTCAATGCATGCAGCGTGAAGAAATCAGTGTCAGACGAATTCATACGCTCAATGCTGCACTTGCGAACCAAATTGCCGCAGGTGAGGTGATTGAGCGTCCGTCATCCGTGGTAAAAGAATTACTCGAAAACTCGATTGATGCAGGTGCAACAGAGCTGATTATTCGGATTGCACAGGGTGGCAGTACGCTGATTGAAATTATTGACAATGGTCGTGGTATTCATGCCGAAGATTTGGCGTTGTCAGTGACTCGGCACGCAACGAGTAAAATTCAAACGGCTGATGATTTACAAGCCATTATGAGTTTGGGTTTTCGTGGTGAGGCATTGGCATCGATTGCTGCGGTTTCACGCTTAACTTTAACGAGTAGCCAAGATGATTCAGGTATAGGTTATCAGTTAGAAGTTAATGGTACAGCTTTTGATGGGCAGGATATTCAAGCGGTAGCGACACAGCAGGGTACGCATATTCGCATTCAAGATTTATTTTTTAATGTTCCTGCTCGCCGTAAATTCTTAAAAAAACCCACCACAGAATTTGGTCATATCGAAGAAATTGTGCGTCGTATGGCATTGACACA
>CAXYZD010000132.1:0-7083 GCA_964293455.1 uncultured Acinetobacter sp.
AGCCATGTTCATAAATCGCAACAAGATCACGCATGGCTTGTACTTCACCGAGTTTTGCAGCCTGTTCGAGCATTTCGATTGATTTAGTAATGTCTTTTTCAACAACATCACCACGGCGGTAAAAATTGGCAAGCTCAAAAATTGCAGCGGGGTGATTACTTTTTACAGCTTGTTCTAACCAGCGATGTGCATGTTCAAAATAAGTTTTTGCCTCAGCAGGATCTTCTTCTAATAAATCTTTGGCATAAGCCGTATAGCCTTCACCTAACCAATACATCGCTTCAACATGACCCAATTGTGCAGCTTTGAGTGCCCATTCTTCAGCCAATTCGACATGGTCGTCATTTTCACTTTGCATATAAATTTCTGCGAGTTCAAATTGAGCATCACGGTTGCCCGCCATTGCACGGTTATAAAGCTCAGGAGAAATTGGAAGATCAGACATAATAAAAATCACAACAATAGAATGGCTATAGCCTAATGCTTTGTATAAAAAAAGCCAATCCGAAGATTGACTTTCATGTTTAAAAATAAAAAAATCTAAAATTTAAGCATTAAAGTTTAAGTATTAATATAAGGCTGAAATGAGGCAAGCATTGGCAAGTAAAAGGGTAAATAAGCCAATTTTTCGACAAAACTGAGGATAATAGCTTAAACATAATCCACTAAAAAGCGCTGCAAAGCTGATAGTTCCAATCCAATAACTGATATGCGTACTCCAATGCCCTTTTGTTGTACACAAGGCAAGGGCAAGAGTGAGTAGAATCCAACCTGCGATTTTAAAAATACGAGTTTGTAATGGTTTGAGTTCATGTCCAAAAATCTGTTTTTGATGTTTAGACATACTTGCAGCAATTGAAAGTAAGCCCGCACTATTGATCGCCCAAATAAATAAAAACCAAATGAAAGCTGATTCAATCATGCTGTTGTACTCTCTTGGGTTTGACGATTGGGAACTTTAACTTTTTTCGGTAGTCCTTGATGTTTCTTAACTTTATAAAAACCAAAGGCAAATAATATTGCCAACAATAAACACATCAAATCAAAAGTCGCAATCATCCATTGTCCATGCGCAATGCTGTTCCATAAAGCCTGACCACCTGTCATAACGTTGATTATTGGCAGTAAGAGGTAGGAAAGTGTTGCAAGCCCTAAGAGTTCCAGCCAAGCTTGACGATGTGGTCGTAGCATGGCGTAAATGAACGTCAGCAACCAAACGATAAAGAAAGTGCGAATTTCCCAATTAAGACGTAGTTCTAAATCGGCAGGAATAAAGCGATTGGCATAAAAATAGGCAGCACATGCAATCGGTAAACCAATAATGGCTGCAATATTGGTGACTTCAACTAAGCGATAACCAAATGATTTATAACCTTGTTTTTGCTGTTGTGGTGCGCGTTTTACACACCATAAGATGAGTCCTGTTGCAATCATCAATGTCCCAAGAATACCTGAGAAAAATAATAACCAACGCAATGCCAGATCTACACCACGTGCCTCATGCAGTACAGTAATAACATTGTAGATACCTGTTGGAATAGATGGATTTTTCAATTGAGCATCATCATTGGTGATGTCTTTACCTGTCACACCATTGTATTTTAAGCTCGCATATACATTACGATGAGCCACACTTTCGCCGTGCAAAGCACGTAGTTCAATTGTGGCTTTATGGGTATTTGGCGCAATAATATTGATTGATGCAATTGGATTGTTTTTCCACTGCGCTTGTGTTGCCGTAATAATCGGTTCAAGTGCTGTTAAAGGCGCAGGTTGATTTGGTTGTTGACCTTGTCCACGTCTTTCGCCTCGACCTTGTCGATGTTCATTGCTTGAAATATTTTGAGCGTTATTTTGTGTACGATCAGACCGTACTTTATTTGAATCTTGTTGAATCATTCCCGTACGTTGATCTTTAAGAAATTCTTGTCGGCTCTCATAAACCTGATTTACGCCCCAAGGCATTAAGGTAAACATTAACAACAATAAACCACTCAAAGTAATTATCAAGTGAAAGGGGAGTGCAAATACCGCTGTGGCATTATGCGCATCGAGCCATGAGCGTTGACCTTTGCCTGAGCGGAAAGTAAAGAAATCTTTAAAGATTTTTTTATGTGTGATGATGCCACTGACAATCGCAACGAGCATCAGCATAGTTGCAAGTCCGACAATCCAACGTGCCCAAATACGAGGTAAGCCATACAATTCAAAGTGGAAGCGATATAAAAAATTTCCACCACGAGTTTCGCGTGTATCAATTTCAGTCCCTGTTGCACTGTCAATTGTTACTCGTTCACCGCCACGTCTCGCTTGTAAATCTTCACCTTGTTTTCGAATATTCAGTTCAGTTGTAGTTTGACGACTATTTGGAAGTTGAATAGACCAACTACCGGCATGAGGATAATTTTTTTGCAAATAGGCGAGTGCAACTTCTGTTTGCTTCACTTGAGATGCATCGGGTACAGATTGATGCGTCTCAGGTTTCATCCAAACAGAGATTTCAGATTGGAAAAAACTCAACGTTCCAGTGAGAAAAATTGCATACAAGAGCCAACCTAAAATTAAACTTGCCCATGTATGGAGCCAAGCCATCGATTGGCGAGGTCCCTCAAGCTTGTCATCTATCCGCATATCAGTTCCCTACAAAAGTCGTTATTGCCCATAAAATAAGCGTAGGGAGAACAATACCTAAACTTGCTTTGAGTGTTTTTTTCACGATAAAAACCCAAATAAATGCAGCACAATAAATACAAAAAGCCAGTAAGGTTGCACTGAGTACAGCATCAGAGCGTTGTTCGGCAAATGTTTTTGCAATGACCATCGCTGAATAACTTGCTAAAGCATAGCCACCGACAATAGCGAGTAGAAAACGGTAACTGATCATTAGACGATAAGTCAGTAAGGGGGAGAGATGCTTAGGTTGATCTGTATGGAGTACTGAGCCTGCATCTAATTCGGTCTGGCTTTGCATAATCGTATGTAAATTTGTGTAAATATTAAAGTAAATGATAACAATTATCTTTTAGGTTTTAAATAGTAAATTAAAAATCAATTAAAATAGGTGTAAAATGATAAAGTGATGGATTTTATATTATTGAATAATATCGAAATATTAATAAAATCAGATGAGTTTTATTCGAGCTTGGATTATAGAATTACGTGGGTTTTCTTCTATTTATATTAAAATCAATGAAATTATATTGAAAGTATAGAGCTACAAATGACTGAAATGCCCTAGAACCCTCCAGTCAAGCATTTGTATTTTTTTAGATACGGCAAGATTACCAATTATTCAATTTTTTGATATTCATTAATCACTTCAAGCGCAGCTCGAAAGGCTTCTTGTGTTGCAGGTGCACCACAATACGGCAGGCTGTGTAGTAACACTTCCTGAATTTCCTCAACAGTTGCACCATTATTTAAAGCACCACGGACATGACCTTTCAGCTCCGTTGGACTTTTTTGTGCGGTTAAAAATGCAATGGTGATGAGTGAGCGATATTTACGAGGAAGTACACCTTCACGTTGCCAAGTTGAACCCCACGCATGCTCATTAATCCAATCTTGTAAAGGTTGTGTGAATGGTACGGTATTGTCTTGCGCACGTTTCACAAAACTTTCACCCATCACTTCAGTGCGAACTTTTAAACCATTTTCATAATCTTGTTGTGACATTGCTTTTATGCTCATACTTGGAATGTGTTAAGCATAAAATGTCGAAAGCTAAAAACCATTGGCGAATGGTCGTACATTTTTAGACGGTACAGTACACAATTTCAGCTATGTTTATTTGAAAAAATAGACTTAAAAGGACATAAAAAAGCCCTCAACAGGTGAAGGCTCTAAAATTCAACGGATTATATTATTAGGCATTAAGCTTCAATCGTTTGAACAGCAATTTTTTTAGCAGGATCAGCTTTACGACGTACCGCAGGAACAGGTTCGCCATAATATTGACGGTCAGCGAAATAGCTTGAACGTACCATTGGTGCAGCCCAAATATTACGGAAGCCCAGTTTGTGACCATGAGCGGTATAACGCTCAAATTCTTCAGGTGTGACAAAACGATCGATTGGCGCATGTTCTTTCGATGGTTGTAAATATTGACCAATCGTAATGTAATCTACGCCGTGTGCATGAAGATCATCTAGCAATGCAAGGACTTCTTCTTCAGTTTCACCAAGACCGACCATCAAACCACACTTAGTTGGTACATCAGGGCAGTATTCTTTAAACATTTTTAATAAGTTTAAAGAATGTTGATAGTCTGAACCTGGACGCATCGCTTTATACAAGCGAGGTACAGTTTCAATGTTGTGGTTAAACACATCTGGTGGGCATTCCGTCATAATACGTAAAGCCACATCCATACGACCACGGAAGTCAGGCACCAAAATTTCAAGTAATGTTTTTGGGCTTAAAATGCGTGCTTCTTTAATACAATCAACAAAATGCTGCGCACCACCATCGAGTAAATCATCGCGGTCTACAGAGGTAATGACGGCATATTTCAAACCTAAATTTGAAATAGTTTCAGCCATATGACGTGGTTCATCTACATCAAGCGCATTTGGACGACCATGTGCGACATCGCAGAATGGGCAACGACGGGTACAGATATCGCCCATAATCATAAAGGTTGCAGTACCACCACCAAAACATTCAGGGAGGTTCGGGCAAGCCGCTTCTTCACAAACGGTATGTAATTTTTGCGCGCGCAGTGTTGTTTTAATGCGTTGAACTTCATCAGGCGCAGCCATTTTGACACGAATCCAATCGGGCTTTCGAGGCGTTTCAACCGTTGGAATAACTTTTACAGGTATACGGGAAACTTTTTCGGCACCGCGCAGTTTGACACCCTGTTCAGGTCTACGGTTCTCTGACATATTCAACTTTTCCACTGTTTTTGACGGGGGATATTTATGGATATTATAGCTGAATTGAAAAATGATAGGGTAAAAACACTATTCATTTACGAAATGTACTCATCACATAATATATGCAGGGTAAATACAGCAAAATACATAAACTTAGGTCATAATGCTGAAGATATATAGACAGAGTTGTGATAAGGAGCTTTGAATGCCACGTAAGAAAGAAATCGTCAGTGGAAGTTTTGTGAAATACGATGCGGTCGTACTTGGCTCAGGACCTGCTGGTGAAGGCGCGGCAATGAAGCTGGCTAAATCGGGCAAACGTGTTGCTATTATTGATGTACGTGAGCAGTTAGGTGGTAACTGTACGCATGTAGGGACTATTCCAAGTAAGGCATTGCGTCAAACAGTATCGAGTATTATTCGCTATCAACGTGATTCGATGTTTAAAAAAGTGGGCGACTGGAAACAGTTCACCATGAAACAAGTGTTGAATAATGCGCACAAAGTGATTCAGCAACAGGTCAATACGCATTCACGTTTTTATGATCGTAATAATATTGATGTTTATCATGGTCGTGCTTATATTCAAGATCAAAATACCGCTATCATATTTAGTGAAGATGGTATTCAAGAAACAATTGTATTTAAACAATTGGTGATTGCGACAGGTAGTCGTCCATATCATCCACAAGGTCTTGATTTTAAACATCCTCGTGTATTTGATTCAGATAAAATCTTAGATCTTGATTTTCCAATTCATAAAATCATCATTTATGGTGCGGGTGTAATTGGTTGTGAGTATGCCTCTATTTTCATTGGTTTGGATCATAAAGTTGACTTAATTAATACTCAGCATCAGCTTCTAAGTTATTTGGATGATGAAATTGCCGATGCTTTGTCTTATCACTTACGTGAACAAGGCGTGCTGATTCGTAATAATGAGCAGATTGATTTCCTTGAAACTTTTGATGATCACGTGGTGATGCATTTACAAAGTGGTAAGAAAATCAAAGCCGATGCCATTTTATGGTGTAATGGTCGTTCAGGAAATACCGATGGTTTAGGTCTTGAAAATGTCGGGATTAAACCGAACAGTCGCGGTCAAATTGCAGTAAATGAAAAGTATCAAACCGAAGTTGAGCATATTTATGCTGCGGGTGATGTGATTGGTTGGCCATCATTGGCTTCTGCTGCATATGACCAAGGTCGTTGCGCAGGTGCGAACATGAGCGGTGAGGAAGATGTTAAACCTGTAACGGATATTCCAACAGGAATTTATACGATTCCTGAAATTTCATTCTTTGGTAAAACTGAAAGCCAGTTGACTGAAGAAAAAATTCCGTATGAAGTCGGTCAAGCCTCTTTCCGCCATTTGGCACGCGCACAAATTACGGGTGATACTGTAGGCGAGCTTAAAATCTTATTCCATCGTGATACGTTAGAATTGTTAGGTGTGCATTGTTTTGGTAACAACGCTGCTGAAATTATTCACATTGGTCAGGCGGTGATGCAAGGGGGTAGAAATACCATTAAGTATTTCGTTGAAACCACATTTAACTATCCGACGATGGCAGAAGCGTATCGTGTAGCAACATTAAATGGTATGAATCGCTTGTTCTAAGTCGTTGATTGAATTTACTCAGTCATGAAATGATGCTTTGAGCAGATTTAAATAAAAACCCATAAGTGCTTTATTGGTGCTTATGGGTTTTTTAATGTTCAAAATTTTATAAAAATAGATTAATACTTAAGGTAAAGTTTAGTGTGCACAAAAAGCATTATTAAAGTATTCAAATAGTTCAGGTGTATTGAACCATAAGCCAATGGCTAAACTCAGTAGGGTAATAATGCCAAAAGTGATGGCAATTTTAAGCCATAAAAAATGGTTAGTCATGGACAACAGCCTCCTCATTGACAAAGGAATGTACGATGACACCAAGCGCACTTAAGGCAATCGAACACATCCAAATCAGGTTGTAGTTTCCTGTTATATCATGGTTTAAGCCGCCCAACCATCCACCAAAAAATGAACCAATTTGATGGGTGAAAAATACGATACCGCTGAGCATGGTGAGATATTTCACACCGAACATATTGGCAACAATACCGTTAGTCAGTGGGACAGTAGATAACCATAATAGCCCCATAATAATAAGTTGACAAAAATAACTAATGATGCGAAAAGGTTTTTTTAGTTAACAGATGT
>CAXYZD010000133.1:0-7003 GCA_964293455.1 uncultured Acinetobacter sp.
CTGTGGAATCTGTGGAATCTGTGGAATCTGTGGAATCTGTGGAATCTGTGGAATCTGTGGAATCGATTGTGCCGCTTAATTTATCTGTGCCGAGTAATTCATTGGATATTGCACAGCATCATCAAAGTTCGATCTATCAGAACTTAAAAGCTAAATTTGGCTATAAGCATTATAAAGCCCCTGTTACAAAAGACAGTTTTAAAAAAAATCAGAGGAAGGGTGGTGGATTTAATTGGTTATGGATTGGCTTGGGTTTAACAGGCTTATTATCTGTTAATTTGGGTATATATAGTTATAAGCGTTATCAACATTATCAGCAAGACCAAGTTATTAAGTTAAATCAGTTAACCAAAGAACAGGCTGAAGAGATTGCTAAACAGCGTAGAGCCTTAGGGCGATTGCCCAATAAAATACTTTCAGATCAAGCCCTAGATGAATTACTAGGAAAAGATCGAGAAAAATAAACCATTCATCGTAATGGAATGCTTAGTGATAATTTGATCACGTAATAATCAAAACAGTATTTGTAAAAAATAGCTAAATCGCATATAACCTAATGAGAAGTAAAAATACGGATAAGCTCATGTATAATTTAGGCAGAATAAAAGAATATCAGCCTGATCATGGTTTCGGTTTTGTTACAGTGCAAGATAACAATGAGACGGTTTTTTTTGAAATTTCAGATTTTCCATCTGAAGGGGGATTGCCACGTCAAGGTGAAAATGTAAAATTTATTATTGTACAAAATCAAGGTAAATTGAAAGCCAGTCAGTTTATTCGTTTAGATCACGCCTTAAAGTATTCATTTAAAATGCCATCATTGAAAGCACAACCTCGGCATGATCCTGTACAAGAAAATCAATCTATAGCAACTAAAGTATTTGCATGTGTGAGTATTTTATTTATGGGGACATTGGCAGGAAGTTATTATAGTTGGAATATATTTCAAGAATATCAAGCAGAACAAAATTTTAAACTTAATTTATATACACAACAACAAAATGATATTGTCATTGAGCAGCGTAAGGCTGTTGGGCATGTCAAAAAAGTTCATTTTTCAGAGGAATCTCGTGCAGCATTGAATGAAAAAAATGCTACACAGACTGAAAAAATACAGATGACAGCAAAAGTACTTGAAGCTTCAAAAGTAAAAAATGAACAAGCATTGAAAAAAATGGAGCAGAAAGAAAGACCAGCCGCCAATGTCCGTGTGACAAGTGATTTAATTAAACGCAGTGATGCCATTGATGAAGGCAGTCATCAAAACTGATGATGTGCATCATAGCCGAAAAAGTATGTAATAAAGTCAAATCGATGATTTAAAATGAGACATTGAATGATAAAAAACGCCATCTAAATGGCGTTTTTGTTTTATAAATCAGTTGTTTTATTCACAAAATTGCATAAAGGCTTTCAGACCCGGCCCTTGATATTTCTGGCGATGTACAAGCATGAACAATGGACGTGCGAGCTGCCAAAATGGTGTATCAAGGATCACCAATTGATTTTTTTCAAGTAGGGGCTCAATCGCAAGTTTAGAAATACATGAGATACCCAAACCACCTGCAACAATTTTTAAAATCGCTTCATTATGCCCAAGTGTAAGGCGAATATTGGCATTATCTAGATCTTGTAAAATTGCAGTATCAAAGACTTCGCGTGTACCTGAACCTTCTTCACGTAAAATCCATTCGGCTTGTTGAAAATCTTGTGCTTTTAAAGGGCGATCTAATTGTGCCAAAGTATGATTTGGCGCACAGCATACGGCTAATTCATCATCACGCCAATGGATACATTGTAGTTGTGGTAAGTGGCATGAACCTTCAATCAGGGCTAAATCAAGTTGAAATTGATTGACCGCTTCAATCATTTGACGGGTATTGCCGACTTGTAACTGTAGATGTGCTTGAGGTTGCGTTTGCAAAAAATTAGCCATCAAATCGGGCATGAGATAATCACTAATGGTCAGCGTTGCACCAATGCGTAGATCAATACTTTGTAGTTCACCTTTGGCAGCTTGTTCGAATGCATCACAGCGCCCTAAAATTTCCAATGCTTGTGGAAGTAAAAAACGACCAAGATCATTGAGTTGTAAACGCTTTCCAAGCCGATCAAACAGTGGGGCACCCAAGCCATCTTCGAGATCTGCCAATGCCATACTCGCCGCACTTTGGGTTAGACGAACAGCATCACTTGCCTTGGTGACGGTACCTTCTTGAGCCACGGCTACAAAAACAGCCAATTGGCGTAAAGTCATACGCATGGATATCGCCTTAACATTTAAAATTATTCATCATTTAGTCTGTCATGCTACCATGAGCTGTATCTCTCATGCCACGTAGAAATCATGTCAATTGATAAATATAGCCTAGAAACGATTTTGTCTGTACACCGCTGGACCAATACTTTATTTAGTTTCACCATGACTCGACCTGCTCATTTTAAATTTACTGCTGGTCAGTTCGCCCGTATTGGTTTGAAAGTGGGCGATGAACTTGTGGTAAGGGCATATTCAGTGGTGTCATCCCCCTTTGATGAAACGCTTGAGTTTTTTTCAATAGTTGTTCCCGATGGCGCCTTTACGTCAAACTTACAACATTTAAAAGTCGATGATGAATTGTATTTGGAAAAAATTCCTTATGGGTTTTTAACCTTAGCACGCTATCAATTGCCATTGCCACAAGACTTGTGGCTACTTGCGACAGGAACAGGTTTAGCGCCATTTATTTCGATGCTACAAGACTTTGAGACATGGACAAAGTATAAATATATCAATCTTGTATATAGTGTACGTACTGAAGCTGAATTGGCTTATGTAGAGCGAATTCAAGAGATTGCCGAAACTTTTGGCGAAGGGCATCAGGGCTTTAAATTTATTCCAATTATCACACGTGAACCAAATGCGACATTGCATGATCGTTTACCTGTGTTGATTGCAAACGGTGAATTAGAAAAAGAGGCGGGTTTGGCTTTTAATCCTGCCAGTACGCATGTCATGCTCTGTGGAAATCCACAAATGGTCGATAATACCAAAGATGCACTTAAAGCCCGTGGTTTGACCATGAATCGTCGTGGCGAAGGCAATATTGCGGTCGAAAATTATTGGTAAACATAATCGCTAAAAACATAAAATCCTCAGACTTGAGGATTTTTATATCAATATTTTTATTCTAAAATGACGCTTTAATGCACAAACATATCCATCATTTCACGTAATTCTTGAATTGCTGTTGCTTGGTCGATACTCAACCATGTTGGCTCAAAAATGCCAGCATAATGCTCCATACGATCGTGTGGAACAATCAAACGAATTGGACAATCTTCCTCAATCAAGCGCCATGGAATAATAGGTACTTCATTGTCTAAAAAAGCAGCAACATCGCGAATATCAATAATCATGGCATTGATACACTCAGGAAGTGGCATAACAGACAATTCTTCGGTTCGACGGCGGAAAAACTCCAAGTCACCCCATTTTAGAATATAACTTGGTTTTTTGAATTCAACGATACCAATCAAATTTTCATCACGCGTTGTATGTAAAAAACACTGTGCAGTGACATCTGTGTCCAGATCAAGCGAGACACTTTGCCTAAGATAGGTCATACCTGAATTGCCAAAAATGAGAGGGAGCATAGTATAGCCCACTTTCAAACTGAACATAGCAAATCCCCCGATTTACTTTTTGATCTTAATATATTGGGATTTGAGCAAATGTTGTGCTATTTATATAATTTGATTGTAAAACATGAGTTTAAGAAAATAGGCTTGAAATAAGTGTTTCATCGGAAAAAAATGACCCGAATTCACCTGTTCATTAAGATAGAAGCCAGTACAAAATATATCGTATATTATTTTAGAATATTCAAAACACTTTGTGTGAATCGATCTGTTTGATAAAAATGAAGGAGACATTAAATGACAAGTAAAAAGCCCAGTAAAGTAGTTGCTCCTATTATCATTGTAGGAATTACCGTCGGTTTTTTGGCAAGCGCGTATAAATTTGTTTTTGCCAATAAAGATAAATCTCGTTTAGATGCACAACAACAAGACTCAACAGATGTATCTCAAGTACAGCATCAAGATCAAAAAGATGAATAATTTTTAATCATTCTAGACTTTTGTTGTGAAATAAATTAGATTTAAATGGTTAATATATCAAATATTAATTGTTAATATAATTTATTGATATGAGCTAAAGAAGAAGGAACTTCTATGAAATTCATCATTGTTTTTCAAAATATTGTCTTGGTAAAATTAAATCAATTAGAAACGCGTATTCAAGGGTTTACACGGCTAGATTCAATGGATCAAGCCATTGCTCGTGCCAATACATCCCAAGTGCAGTTGTTTCAAATAGATTATTTGGAATAATTGTGCACTCATTTTTTGTTCTAAATAGCAGTAAAAAAGCTGTTTAAATCGCAATGGATTTAAACAGCTTAATCTGAATTTTATCGTATTTTTATTTAGACATATTCAGATGCTGCATGTGCAGAAGCCCAAGACCATTGGAAATTAAAACCGCCTAAATGTCCTGAAACATCCAAAATTTCACCAATGAAAAATAAACCTTTTTGCTTTTTACTTTCCATGGTTTTCGATGAAACTTCAGTAGTATCAACGCCACCTAAAGTCACTTCAGCAGTACGGTAGCCTTCAGTACCTGAGGGTTTGACTTCAAATTGATGTAATTTATGTGCAATCGCTTCTAGCTTTTCATCGCTGAGTTGTCCAATCGCTGTTTCTGCCCATTCTGCCCAAATTAAAGTTTGTAATTCAAGTACCACACTTTTCGGTAAATGTTCGGTCAATAATGTGCGTAGTAGCACTTTCGGTTGGCTTTGTTTTTTAACTTTAAATAATTCAAAAAGTTCTAAAGCAGGCAAAAAGTTAATGTTAAAACTTTGTCCAACATTCCAATAGTTTGAAAGCTGTAATGAACTTGGGCCACTGAGACCACGATGGGTAAAGAGCAGTGCTTCGGTAAAGCTATTGAGTTCATTGGATAGCGTGGCTTCAACGGCATTACCACTCAGTCGTGTAGTCACTTCTTTGAATTGATCAGAAAAAGTAAATGGTACTAAACCTGCACGCGTGGCATGAATGGTATGTCCAAATTGTTTGGCAATATCATAGCCAATAGCGGAACCGCCAAGCGTTGGAATAGATAAACCACCTGATGCAACAACCACAGATTCTGCTTCAAAATAACCTAAGTTTGTCGCCACTTGAAAATTTTGACCATCAACAGCTGAAACTGCTTTGACTTCGCAACTTGTTTTAATATCAACCAATTTTGTTTTTTCACATTCATTGAGCAACATGGCTAAAATTTCTTTTGAGCCATTGAGTGTGAACAATTGCCCATGTTTGCGTTCTTCATATTCGATGCCGTATTCACAAACCATGCCAATGAAATCCCAATTGGTATAGCGGCTAAGTGCTGAAATCACAAAATGTGGATTATGTGAAATGAAGTTTTCAGGCTCGACATACAGATTGGTAAAGTTACATTTACCACCACCTGACATGAGAATTTTTTTACCAATTTTATTGGCTTTTTCAACCACTAAAACTTTACGCCCACGGGCAGCCGCTTTGGCAGCAAGCATCAGACCTGACGCACCGGCACCGAGAACAATAACATCATAGAGGTTGGAAGACATGACACACTCAAGAGGAGGAGAATAAAGCACAGCATTATAGACAATATTGCTTTTGATTTCTTGCGTATCTTTTAATGTGCAAATTTAGAGCGAATTTTTAGCGGTGTGATGGCTGAGTTGAATTAGAAAATGGCATTTTTCGACCTTGTAAACCACCCGAATGAATGACCAAAATTCGAATGTTTTTTGCAAAATAATTTTTTTCGATTAAATCAAAAAGTCCAAAGAGCATTTTGCCTGTATAAATCTGCTCTAAAGGAATTTGATATTGTTGCTCAAAACTCTCAATAAACTCGAATAATTCAGGCGTGGTTTTGGCATAGCCTCCAAAACAATAATCATCAGTGATTCCCCAATTTGATTTTTTGGTTTTGAGGGGAATTTCTTTTTGTAAGAAATCACCTTTCAGTGCCGAAAAGCCTAAAATCGTTTGATGATTTAAGCTCGCTTCAATGAGTCCTAAAATTGTGCCACCTGTACCGACTGCACAGCAAATCACATCGTAATGTTTTAAATCATCATCGCTTAATATTTCCTGACAACCTAAAATAGCGAGGTCATTACTACCACCTTCGGGCACGATATAGGCATCAGCGTGATCTTGTTTAAGTTGCTGTAAAAAACCTTCGCTCTCTTTTTGACGATATTTTTTACGGGAAACAAATTGCAGTTGCATACCAAATTGTTGTGCCGTGGATAGGGTATTATTTAAGGGTTTATCTGCCAATTCTTCGCCACGAATGATTCCAATGCTCTCAAACCCAAATAGATGCGATGCATAAGCGGTAGCTGCAATATGATTGGAGTAAGCACCGCCAAAGGTGATGATTTTTTTTGCAGCTTGTTTTTGTGCTTCAAGTAGATTGTATTTTAGTTTAAAAAATTTATTGCCCGAAATTTGTGGATGAATTTGATCGAGTCGTTTAATAGTGACTTGAACAGGCATCTCTAAAGCCAAGCTTTGATATGACACAGTTTGGGCAATACGATCAAACATAGGCTTTACACAGTTATTCATTACAAGATAGCGTGTATTATATCGCTAATATGCTTTATATCGTTTTGATTTGTACTAAAAATACAAACAATCCGAACAGTTTAAAAGGCATAAGCCGTGTATATTGAGTGGATTAAAATGAGTGGATCAATAAGAATAATCATATGCTAAATGATTCGAAAAAGAGTTTTGCTATATGGACATTATTACTCAGTATCTTTGTGTTGAGTGGATGTGAGCGCGAAAAAGTACGTTCAGAGCATCAAACAAATCGCCAGAATGATATATAGCTAATTATCAAATAAATTAGCACAGTGAATTCTAAATAACTCATCGA
>CAXYZD010000134.1:0-6957 GCA_964293455.1 uncultured Acinetobacter sp.
GGGGAGCAAAATATCACTTATAAGTGTTGTTCAAATTTCCTGATCCACCTCTCAATAAAACTATGATAACTCACGGTATGTATTATCAAACAATGCAATGTGTAAAATGATAAGACTTGCCCCTTATGACAAGTCTTTCTTTTTATTTCAAATAATTATATTTTTCCCTTTAAAAATCAAATGATTAGCACACTAGCATTTTACACCCAAAATACCCACACTTCAGCCAATAATATTTCTCACTTTTAACATAAAATGTGACTAAAATAACACTTATTGAGATATAAAAATGGCTTCAATCGACCTAGAAAAAATGCTCGAAAAAGTCAAAAATACACAATGGACTCTTTCAGATATTGATTGGGATGCACCTGGTCGTGAACGAATTACCGCAGAACAATGGCCAAAACTCAAAGACTTTATGGCAGATCTGATGTGGATTGAACATGTCGGTGCGCGTGCATTTTCCGCAATGTCAAAAAAAGCACCCACCGAAACACTCCGTGAAATGTATGCCATTTTCCATGCTGAAGAACAACGTCATGCCAATGCTGAAATGGCATTGATGAAACGCTGGGGAATGTTAGAGGGTGATATTCCCAAACCCAATAAAAACCTACGCCTGATTATTGAATGGTTAGACACTTATGCCGATGATATGCCTTTTTATATTTTAGGTGCAGTCATTCCTATGCTTGAAGTCGCTCTCGATGGTGCGCTCTGTACATTCCTACTTGAAACTGTTGATGATCCTGTCTGTCATCAAGCCTTTGAACTCATCAATGGTGATGAAGCACGTCATTTAGGTGTCGGCTTTAGTGTCATGGAAGCACAAGGCATAAATAAAACAATGATTGAACTCGCTCAAATGACTGCACGTGCTATAGACCCTCGCTTATTACTAGGCGCATTAGCTTATTTACCACTGATCAATAAAATGCGTGACAATGTTATTAAGCTGGGTTTACCTGAAGAAAAACTCTACGCAGCAATGAATAAATTCGCTCGAATTGGTGGTCGTACTGCCGAGGGTCGCCGTAATCCTTGGTTCCAAATTATTCAATTTCACGGTAAAAATGTCGTTGATCGCAATAAAAAATGGTTCCACACGCCTATTGATTTTATGGTCAAAATGACTGACCAGATTCCAGAAAAGTCTTTACCTAAAGTTCCAAGTTGGATATATGAATTAACGTCAGAACCAACTGCGACTCACTAATACAAAAAAGGAATTCGGTATGGCGAATAAAAAAATAGCAACATCGGAAGGTTTTTTTCAAAATACGCCTGAGTATTTTCAAGTATATAAAGGTAAAATCATTTCTGCGGAAGATATTAAAACCACAGATTTAACTGGGCTGAAAGTTGCTGTCATTGGTGCAAATCAACTAACTGTGACTTTATTAAATCAAATATTGAAACAAGCTGAGTTTGTCAAAATTTTTCAGATTGCCCCACACTTTGTCTTACCACAAACTGAAAATACGATTCAGAAAATGATTGATCACCCACTCATTAGCAAAAATCGTCGTTTATTTAACAACCGTATAAAATCCTTATTGGCAATTCGCTATTTGGAATCACAAGTCAGTAATATATGGTTAAAGCGTCAACTTATGCCAAACTCAGCAGCAGAAAAGAAAGTCTTTTTTAAATCTGATTCATATTATTCAGCTTTGCAAAAACCCAACTGTAAATTGATTACTTGGCCTGTGGTAAAAATTACTGAAAATGCCGTGCAAAGTATGGAAGGAATTGAACATTTAGTTGATGTCATTATTACTACATATTAATTTCCCCAACAAAAAGAGAAGCTGAATAAGAGCTTCTCTTTTCTACAACTTGAACTTGATGATTGAAAACTTCAAAACTGCCTTCAATATGCACTTAAAATATAAATGACATCAATTTAAGCGCTATGATTCATTTTTTATTGATAGCAAATATCATCAAAGAAATAATTATTACCGAAGGAAATAAACAGATAAATCATTTTCAGGGTCTTTAATTTAACATTTTGCTCAAAAACAATCCAAACAATGCATTTCAACTATTTATATTCTAAATACTTGCTATACCACATATCACGTAAAACAATATTGGTATCATTTTTACAGACACAAAGCCCATTTTTTTTGGTGATACCAACTACGGATCACAATAAAAACACGCCCAAATATGATCGTTTTACGCTCAAAACAAAGCTTTTCTCACAATAATTTTTCCATTAAAACAGCTGAATGAATCAATTATTTATCTTGATTCATTCACATTAAATGATCATAAATTTACGCAAAAAAAAAGCCGAATGCATATTCGGCTTTTTTCAAAATACATAAAAATATACGTCATTATTGGCATTAAATAAATAATTTCACAAAATCCCTAAAACGCACAATTACTAACCAATTCGACGTTTTAAACCTGTCATTTGTAAAACACGCGTTGAGATTTCTTCAATCGACATTTCAGAAACATTGAGATGTTTAATGCCTTCCGAAATATAAATCCCCTCCACAGCACGCAACTCCATTTGACACTGACTAAAGCTTGCATAACGGCTATTTGCCTTTCGTTCAGAGCGAATTGCAACCAATCTGTCAGCATCAATCATCAAGCCAAAAAGCTTATTTTTATGCGCTCTTAATACCGCAGGCAAACGGTTATCGTCTAAATCTTCTTCTGTAAGTGGATAGTTCGCTACACGAATACCAAACTGTAATGAGAGATAAATTGAAGTCGGTGTTTTACCCGAACGTGACACCCCGATCAGGATTAAATCAGCCTTATCATAGTGACGTGTACGAGCGCCATCATCATTATCCAAAGCAAAATGAACAGCATCAATACGGGCTTTATACGACTCAGAATCGGTCACCGCATGGGTCTGTCCGACTAAAGTTGTAGGCGCAGTTTTTAAAACATCTGACAACTTACTAATAAGCCCTTCAAATACATCAAGATTTACAGCATTTGCAGTATTAATAATGTCGCGTGCATAAGGGTCAACTAAAGTATCAAAAACGAGGGGTTGTTCACCATCTTTTTCTGCACGTTTATTGATCTCCTCAACCACATTCATGGCTGCTTCTTCACTGGTAATATAAGGAATAATATGGATGTCAAATTTCACATGTGGAAACTGTGCCAACAAAGAGTGACCCAGTGTTTCAGCGGTAATGGCTGTACCATCAGAAATAAAAAAAACGCTTCTTTTTATTTGGTTACTTTCCGACATTAAAATTCTCCTCAAACATTTGTCATCGCACTGGATAATCTTTATAGTAACGTCATCTTACATGACTATCGCTTGGTTGAACCAAAAAGCGCTTTTTTTTGTTATAATTTGACACCAAGATAGTGATTAATACTGCATAAGTGGAGTAACAACTTTGGAAGCACGCGTAATCGGTCTGGAAAAACTAGGGAAACACGACGTAGAAATCGTGGGTGGTAAAAACTCATCACTTGGTGAAATGATCAGTCATTTGGCAAATGCTGGTGTATCAGTACCTGGTGGTTTTGCAACCACTGCTGAGGCATACCGCGAATTCCTTGAACAAAGTGGTTTAAATGCCAAAATTTCTGCTGAATTAAAACAACTTAATGTTGATGATGTTATCGCTCTTGCAGAAACAGGCGCTAAAATTCGTCAATGGATTATTGACACTCCGCTTACAGCAAGCTTAGAAAAAGAAGTCCGTGAAGCGTTCGCTGAACTTTCAAAAGGCAATCCAGACATCGCAGTCGCTGTACGCTCTTCTGCAACTGCCGAAGACTTACCAGATGCTTCGTTTGCAGGTCAACAAGAAACCTTCTTGAACATTCGTGGTATCGACAACATTTTAATTGCGATCAAAGAAGTATTTGCTTCGCTTTATAATGACCGTGCCATTGCTTACCGTGTACACCAAAACTTTGACCATGACATCGTTGCATTGTCTGCTGGCATCCAACGTATGGTTCGCTCAGAAACTGGTGCTGCTGGTGTAATGTTTACACTCGATACAGAATCTGGTTTCCGTGAAGCTGTATTTATTACTGCGTCTTATGGTTTGGGTGAAATGGTCGTTCAGGGTGCAGTAAACCCTGACGAATTCTATGTATCTAAACAGCTTCTTCGCAAGGGTAAACATGCTGTTATCCGTCGCAACCTAGGCTCTAAACACCAAAAAATGATTTATGGTGAAGAAGGTTCTACAAGTAAATCAGTCACTATCGTTGATGTTGATAAAATCGAACGTCAACAATTTGCTTTGAATGATTTAGAACTTCAAGAATTGGCTAAACAAGCTTTAATTATTGAAGAACATTATCAAGCACCAATGGATATTGAATGGGCAAAAGATGGCGATGACGGTCAAATTTATATCGTTCAAGCACGTCCTGAAACTGTAAAAAGCCGTGAAAATGTCGGCACAATGGAACGCTACCTATTAAAACAAAAAGGTACTGTGCTTTGTGAAGGTCGTTCAATCGGTCAACGTATTGGTTCTGGTCGCGTACGTATCGTTTCTTCAATTAAAGAAATGGATAAAGTACAAGCAGGTGATGTACTTGTTTCAGACATGACTGACCCAGACTGGGAACCTGTCATGAAACGTGCTGCGGCAATTATCACAAACCGTGGTGGCCGTACATGTCACGCTGCAATTATTGCACGTGAGCTTGGTGTTCCTGCAATTGTAGGTACAGGCAATGCAACTGAAGTTCTTGTAGATGGTCAAGAAGTGACTGTTTCTTGTGCTGAAGGTGATACTGGTTTCATTTACGAAGGTGCTTTGGATTTCGAAATTCAACGCAACTCAATTGAATCTATGCCTGCTCTTCCGTTCAAAATTATGATGAACGTGGGTAATCCTGACCGTGCATTTGACTTTGCGCAAATTCCAAACGAAGGTATTGGTCTTGCTCGTTTAGAATTCATCATCAATCGTATGATTGGTGTGCATCCGAAAGCATTATTGAACATTGAGAGCTTACCACGTGAAACACGTGCAGCTGTTATGGCGCGTACTGCAGGTTATTCTTCTCCAATCGAATTCTATGTTGAGAAATTGGTTGAAGGTATTTCTACACTTGCATCTGCATTTGCAGACAAGCCAGTGATCGTGCGTATGTCTGACTTTAAGTCAAATGAATATGCAAACTTGATCGGTGGTAAGTTGTACGAGCCTGAAGAAGAAAACCCAATGTTGGGCTTCCGTGGTGCAAGTCGTTATGTATCTGACAACTTCCGTGACTGTTTTGAACTTGAATGCCGTGCCTTGAAAAAAGCACGTGATGAAATGGGTCTGACCAATATCCAAATCATGATTCCATTTGTTCGTACAGTAAATGAAGCGAAACGTGTAATTGAGCTTCTTGCTGCAAACGGTTTAAAACGTGGCGAAAATGGTCTTAAAGTAATCATGATGTGTGAATTACCAACCAATGCTTTATTGGCTGAACAATTCCTTGAACACTTTGACGGTTTCTCTATCGGTTCAAACGACTTGACTCAGTTAACACTTGGTCTAGACCGTGACTCTGGTATTGTTTCTCACCTCTTTGATGAACGTGATGCTGCTGTGAAAGTTCTTCTTTCCATGGCAATTCATGCATGTCGTAAAGCAGGCAAATATATCGGTATCTGTGGTCAAGGTCCTTCAGATCACCCAGATCTTGCTTTCTGGTTAATGGAACAAGGCATTGAGTCTGTTTCGCTGAACCCAGACTCTGTTTTAGACACATGGTTCTTCCTTTCTGAAGAAAAAGCTCAACAAGCTTAATAAACTGTGTTAAAAAAGATCCACACCTGTGGGTCTTTTTTTTTAATATTATTTTTGTTTTGAGATTTCAGTTTTATGCAAATTTACTTGGCACGTAATAACCAACAAGCCGGTCCATACTCCCTTGAGCAACTCAATCAAATGCTAGCAAGCCAACAAGTCTTATTGACTGATTTGGTTTGGCATCAAGGGATGCCTGAATGGAAAGCTTTGGGTGAATTGACGCAAGGTCAATTAAAATATGAACCTGTAGAGCAACAAACAGTAAATCCTCCTTTTAACAATGCACCTTTTGAAAACAACAGCAATCAGAATGTAGTAATTCAAAAAACACCCTTAACAGCATCTGCAACATCGAAAAATGTTCAACCTGCACCTGTAGGTAAACGTATTTCTGCAAAAGTGACTGATCTTGCCTTATTTTTCTTACCTCAACTGATGATCATGATGTATTACATGCCTGAAGAAGCTAAAAAAATTGCTGAATCTGGCGCATCAATGGACAATCAAATGAAAGTTGTGGAACTACTCAACGAGAGTATTCCTGCTTCAGCACATATGGCGATGCTGGCTTTTATCTTTATTTTATTACTTGTGCAAAGTACTATGATTAGAAAGTCAGGACAGAGTATTGGTAAAAAGCTGTTTAATCTACAGATTGTAGACAATATAACACTTCTACCGCCTGGTTCACTGCGTGGTTTTTTTGTTCGTTCATTTCTCTTTATTGTACTTTCGCAAATGGTTGCATTTATGCCATTGCTCGCAATTATCTTCATCGTTGATCTTATCATGTTCTTTAGTAAAGGAAATATTGCATTGCATGATCGAATTGCAAAAACCAGAGTCATTGAAATTTCCAAATAACAAAATGGCGGTTTTCCGCCATTTTTTAGTTTTAAAAAATCAAAAAACAATAGTTTATCCTTTTGTTTTAACTACATTTCCGACTAAATTTATCAGGTATTTTTCACACAACATATTCCCCCTGCATCTATAGCTAAGTTTGACGATATGAGGCATAATGCCCTACAACGTAGCGGTGTCATATGATTGAGAATGATTACTATTTGTAAAAAATAGGCATTTTCAATCATGCGACACTTTAATCGCTATCCCATATTTATATATGGAATGGGACTCTTCACCGAGGTTGTAAAATGAGACAAACAATTTTAGCTGTATT
>CAXYZD010000135.1:0-6948 GCA_964293455.1 uncultured Acinetobacter sp.
CCTGTAATGTCTGCGACTTCATTAATAAATGCAGTCAGATCAGCGTCACGCAGATTAACTTTCCATGTCTGCGCCTGAGCCACTGTACTCACAGTTGCCAACAGGGGTGCCGCTGCGACCAAAGCCCAAAGTGGTCGATTATGATTTGAAAAAGCCATAACTTATTATCTTTCCTAATTTATTTGCAGCTACAGTCGCTTATAAACTTTGCTGAATGGTCATCACCTGATCACCACGTTTAATTTCAATTTTGACTTTGCCTTCCCTTTTGGCTTGTTCAAGCAACTGCACATCACTTTGACCTTGCCCGACTGGCTGACTATTGAGAGACAAAATACGGTCTCCGGCTCTTAAACCGAGTTTATTTTTTAATGCGGATGGTGTCTGATCGGTCACTTCATAGCCCTGACCATTCCCAGCATTGACCCCCATATTTTTCATATATTGCTCACGGTCTTCATTCATTTTTTGAATGGCTTGACCCAAAACATTTTGATCAGAACTTGAATTACTCATGGGTGCAACCGATGTCGGCGAACTTGTATTTGTCGTACTAGAAGTACCAGCGACTCCACCCGCAACAGGCTCCATTGGCTGATCTAGTGTTTCTAAACGTGCAAATTTCAATTCTTTCGTTCCGCCATTGCTTTGTTTGAGTACCACATGATCCCAATATACTTCTGCCAAATGATAAGAGCTATCACCGATCATTTGTCCAACCACAATACGATCAGCAATATCACCAGTTTTTATCACCGCAGAAGATAATCGTGCAGGCGTAGACACAACTACACCTTGCAATTGCATCGGTAAGCTATCGTCTGCACTTGATGCACTCGCACCTTGCTCGTAGAACAATGAAAAACCTGAAATATTGGGAATTTGTTGTTGCTGAGAACCTGGACTTACTTGACCCGGTTGCATGACTTGTGGCGGTGCGACCACCCACCAAAACATAGAGGCAAGCTTCCAACACAATGCAAGGATCAAAAGTAATAAAACAAGAGGTGCAAGACGATCAAATTTTTTAAGCGATAAATTTTCAAACTTTTCACGAAAATCGACCATTAGAAGCCACCCTGAACCAAAGGCTGACGGGTACTGATTACATAGGTATCCAAGCCTGCTTTGCCATCATACGAGGGTACATTGAGCAATAAGCGTTGTGTCAATTGCACATCGAGCATCATGCCCTGATCAAGTACCATATTTGCCATTTTTTGTCCGCGTGCATCCTGCAGATCAATCATTAATTTCGCATTTTCATCTTTAAATGTTCCGTTTAATGAAGGTACATTCATACGATCTTGACGTTGCCCCATGGCATATTGCAACTCACCACCAGCCCATTGCAACTGCCCTTCTACATTACTAAAGCCTGTGTCTTTATTCATTTTAAGTTGAACATCTTTGAGCTGAATGGCATTTGCAGGCCACTGCCAATTGGCAATGTTTTTTAGCGTATCAGGCGCAATTTGCCCCGTCATATTTTTGATAATAATTGTTTTACCTAGACCATAACCCACAACACCTTGTAGTTGTGTTTGCCCAGTATGAATTTCAACATTGGCTGCTACGCGCAGTAAAATAAAATCTAGAGGTCGAGTGCGCCATGAGACTGTGCCACGCACATTGCCTTTTTGCCAGTCCGCTTGCCCCAGCCAAATATTACCACTGACATTTTGTAGGCTTTGATTATCTTTATAAAATTTAGAAATAAGCCATGTTGCTGGAATTTGTAGAAAAATAAAAATGACCAAAGAAATGAATCCAAGAATCCACCACCCCATTTGCTTTGATTTATTATTCATCCAACTGCACCAACTTATTCATTTATTCTTCCATGCGAGATGACGTTTCTCTGAGTAGACATTATGCATAGTTTTTGCAAATCGCCAATTCAATGTGCAAAAAAAACCGAGTATTGACTCGGTTTTAAAATTTGATCTTGAACTTTAGTTAACCATCAGATGAGAAAATCTTCGAGTTTTGCACCTTTTTCAATTTGAGCAACTAACCAACGTGGCTTTTTACCACGACCTGTCCATGTTTCTGCTGGATTACTTGTATTACGATAACGTGGTTCTACAGCTTTACGTGTCGTCTTTTTACGTTTTTGAGCGCCATATTCAATGAGCTGCTCTAAGCTATATCCAACCGATTCAGCAATTTTAATAATGTTATTATATGCATCTTCAATTTCTTGATCTTTTTTAGACTCAATTAAAGCTTCCGCCTCTGCTGTCAAACTACGCAGTTCTTCAACAGAAAGGTTACTGATGTCTGGCATTACATATACTCCGAGAATAGTGATTTAATAATAATTAAAAAAATTATAATATTTTTAATAGCGTAAATAAGCAATATTTATATGTGTTGACACAACACAAATAAACAAAATAATTATTTTTTACTTATTACGATCACAGCAATTTACCCTGAATAAAATAAAAAAACAACTATTATTGAATATTCACATTATAGAAAATTAAAAATTTTAGTTATTAAAATTAACTTTTTAAATATAACAAATTCAATTTAAATAATGCTGAATAGTATTTTCAAGTGCGATTATTTTCTCTCGAATTATTTGTGGCATTAATGCTTTTTTCATTTCAATTTTATCAACAAAAACGACAACTGCCTCACCTGTAGCAACAATACTATCCTGCTGTGTGCTATATAAAGCATAGCTCATACGCATGGCACTATTACGCAACTCTTCAACACGTACACCAATCTTTAATATGTCGGGATAAAAAATAGGTTTTAAATATTTGCACTGATTTGATGCAATTACAGTATTTACATCATAGTTAAAAATATCAAGCTGATCAAAATACCCAATACGCGCACTTTCCATATAACGGTAATACATGACATTATTTACATGCCCAAATGCATCCATATCTCCCCACGCAATTTTTTGTTCAAAAATAACAGGATAATCAGCCAAAATATTCATCATATTTCTCATAGTTTAAATGCAATAAAGTTGGTGTCTTTTTCATAAATAGAATTCAATTGTTGAATCAATTTTTCATTACCATTTAATTCAGATTTCACCCTTAAATAGTTCATCAACACATTATCAGGATATAAATCCAATAATTGATTTGCATCTTCCATTCGCTCAGTTGCGTTATAAATATGCCAACGTACAAATGTAAATACAGGAATTCCTGGATATTGCGCTTCAAACTGATTTAACTGTTGTTCAACCTCAGTATAATTTGGATTTTGTTTTAATAACTGGTGTTGGAACCATAAATAAAAAACATCTTGATCAAATTGCTCTGCCAATAAATGCAAAGCTAAAGTATCATGCTGAATACTTAAATCAGGAAGATGGGTGAGTAGTTTTAACCATAATTTTTTAACAGAATATGCCAAAGCATCTAAATTTTGTGCCTCAGCCTCATAGCGTTGTTGCAAGTGAAAAATTTGATCCGTATCTGCCTGTTCAAATTGAGCAAGTAGCTGCGTTAACCATAGGGCTTGCATTTCTACGGTCAATGTCACAGATTCAGTCGTATCTAAATACAACCACGGAAAATGTACAGCAAAGTCACCCCACAAAGCACTTAAGCGCTGTAAAAAAGCCTGATGAACCTGACTCAACCACGGCGAAAGATCATGTGCACTCAAAAACTCTAAATGTGTCCGCGCTTGCGCACCATCATTTTGTGCAAGAAAAATTTCAACTCGTTCAATTTCAGCCAATTCAAAAGCTGTTGCAGGGCTACTTTCTAATACTTTCAAAGCTTCAGCATATTGCTCTTGTTGAATCAGCAAACGAGCATCAATAATATGTTTAAGTAAACCTGACTGATCAAATGTCTGCTTAATAAAGCGCTGTTGTCCCTCAGCGGCCTGTAGTATCCAAATCATACCCAACTGTTCATACGGATGCAACTGATTAAAACTCAGCATATTATCCTGCTGACGTTTTACCTTAACCATCAAACGTTTTAACCACAGCCACAATATTTGCAATAAAAAGCTCACGAATAGTGCAAAAAATACCACAACCCATAAGTTGGTCTGTACTTGTATATCATGCCAAAGCACATAGACGTAACCTGCACCTGCACCATAACTCAGCACACTCATTGCAGCGATGATTAGTAAACTCAGTAAGGCATAAATTTGGAAAATGTGCTTCATTGGCTTAACCCATAACCGCAAGGCTGTTGAGTTTTGGAGTCGGAATAATAGGAAGTAGTTTTAACTGAATCATGTTTTGTTTTAATTTTTGACTGTCGGCATCAGGTAAAGTGTCGAGCTGTTGAATCGAAAAATCGAGCATCTGTTGATAATCTTTCATTTGCCCACGTGACAAAGACTGCTGTGCCGACAAAATGCGAATCTGGACTTCTTTTAAAATCATTCTGCGGTTCACCAATTCAACCTCAGGCTGTTTGACAGTTTGAATACTGAACCAATTTTGCCAAAAATGCGCTGTGGTTTTTTGTGTTGGTTTAAGCTGTGTATTGTCCGCTTGTAAAAGTAGCTGCTGATCTATTTGTAATAAAGCAGCGTCAAACTTTTCAAGTTGTTGATTTTTAGCCATCGTAAACTGCTGAATGCTGGTTTTATCTTGTGCAATAGTCTGATGTAGACTCCGCTTTAACGTTTCAGCCAAAGCATAATGTTCAATGGCATAATCAAGCTCATTGAGCTTTTCAATAGCATATACAAACTGCTGCTGTTGTAGCGCAAACTGTACCAACTCTAAGCGCTGTTTAATTAAAATAATCGGACTTAAACCTGTTTGAAGCAAAGGGGGTTGCCCTGTCGGTGTAGTAGAGGTCGATGTCGCTGTGTTGATATCTACACCACGTTGCAATGCTACAAGCTGATCCGTCAGCATTGCATTCTTTTGTTCGCTCTGATGTAAATCATTTTGAATTGTGTCCAATTGCTGAGTCATGGCATAAACGTCATAGCTAAGTTTCATCAACCATGCCAATGCCAACACGACAATCAAATAGACAAATTTTTTCATGATTTTTTTTCATATTCCGCTAAAGTTTGAATAATAACTGTGGGACTTAAATGCTCAACTTGAGCAATGTTAAAACAATATTGGTATTGCTTCCGATCTAATTGCAAAATTTCACTTAAACGCTGACCTAAAACCAAATAATGCATCTGATTTAAAACTTCGGGAACATGCTGACAAAGTAATTTCCAATTGTTCCAACTTGCCTCACTGCTAATGCATACCCATGTTTTAACATCAGGACGCAACTGAGAAAACTGCACTTGAAACTGTTGAAAGATATACCAACTCTGTTCAGGCAATACACGTTGATATAAAACAAAATTCAACACTTCAATTTGACGTTCAAGGCATTGCTGCATCATAAATTGACGCCCACCTTCACCCCGCCAAAAAGCAATTTTCTTTAAATCTTCTTGTTGCTTAAAAAAAGGTAAACTCAACATGCCTTCTGAAGTTTCAACTTCAGGAATATGCGCCTGTATCCCATATTCCGCCAAACAATCCGCTGTGGTTTTTCCAACCGCAATCCATTGAATATGCTTCAATTTCGATAAAGGCACTGCACTTCTTTGCAAATACTGCATGCCAATACTGACCGCAGCTGGACTCACCACTACAATACTTTGTACATCAAATAACTGCTGAAATAACGTATCCAAAGCAGATGAATACTCACATGCCTGCAACTCCAATAATGGAAGCTCTATAACTTGATAGCCATTCTGCTTCAGCGCAGCCGTTAACGGTTGCGCACGATCAGCAGGTCGGGTATTTATAAAAAGTGTTTTAGATAGATTGGTCATGGTTGAATCATGCCGAATAATGATAACTTAACTGCTTTGATCAGCATTATCCGCATGCAATGCTTTAAGCAATGCGCCTGCACCCAATGTCAATAATTCTTGAGCAAGCACAATACCCAGCGCTTCAGCTTCTTCAGATTGCCCCTTCACTTCAGCTTTCAATAATGTTTGACCATCAACACTCCCGACACGACCTTCCATATGAATGCCTTTCTCGGTCAATGTCGCATAGCCTGCAATCGGCACTTGGCAGCCGCCTTCCAAATACGCATTGAATGAACGCTCTGCACGTACACAAGCATTAGTTTCTGCATGCATCAATGGCATAATCAGATCAAGTACCGCTTGATCATCACTGCGACATTCAAGACCTAAAGCGCCTTGCCCTACCGCAGGTAAACTAATATCTGGGGTTAAATTATGACGAATACGCTCATTTAAGCCTAAACGCTTCAGCCCTGCACTTGCCAAAATAATCGCATCGTAGAGACCTGCATCTAACTTAGACAACCGTGTGCCCACATTACCACGCAAATCAATAACATCTAAATCTGGACGTTGTTTTAAAATTTGGCATTTACGGCGCAAGCTTGAAGTACCGAGTTTAGCCCCTTGTGGTAATTCGGCAAATGAACTATACGTATTTGAAACAAAGGCATCAAAGGGATCTTCACGCTCACAAATGACTGCAAGTTCTAAACCTTCAGGCAGTGCCATTGGAACATCTTTCATCGAATGAACAGCTAAATCGGCACGACCATCGAGCAGAGCCGCTTCAAGCTCTTTAACAAACAATCCCTTACCGCCAATTTTTGCTAAAGGCGTATCTAAAATTTTATCGCCCTGTGTGACAAAGGTGACCAATTCCACCTGTAAACCGACATGCAAACTTTCCAATCGTTCACGGATATGTTCTGCCTGCCAAAGCGCAAGCGGACTTTGACGTGTTGCAATTTTCAGAGTTTTCATCATCTTCAGGTCACTGTTGATCTTATTAACCTACTCAAATTAACCTGATAGCTTAAAAATGCAAGTAAAATTATTGATGATCAGGTCATCAAAGCCGTAATTTATAATTTTTGCCTCTGTACACGACAAAAATAGATAACTCATTGAAATAATGTCACAATAATTGTT
>CAXYZD010000136.1:0-6932 GCA_964293455.1 uncultured Acinetobacter sp.
TGAAAATCCGTGTGTCCCCAGTTCGAACCTGGGTCTCGCCACCATATTCAAAAAATCCTGAACAAAATTTTTGTTCAGGATTTTTTTTGCTTTATGGTTATTATGTGTGAAAATAATAACTAGGTCACAAAGTTAAAATAATAATAAGTCTTTGCTGGAGTCTGCTCACATCATTGAAAATAATGGCAGCTACAGGTCTGACTAAAGAGCAAGTGATGGCAGGTGGTACAAAATTTTCAAGTAATTTGATAGTAAATGGTTATGTAATTCAATCTGCTTAAGGGCGCTATTTTTTGAAAAAATTGTCGAACAAAATTGAGTTGGTCATTGTGAAAACAGTGTAAAATTATTCTTAAATAGAAAAATAAGAATGAATAGCATGAAAGATTTATTTTCTCAGAATAGCCAACTTTATAAACAAGCCCGACCGAGTTATCCGCATAGTATAATTCAAGAAATTTTAAAACATACGCCTAAGCATGGCTTCGCATGGGATTGCGGTGCAGGTTCAGGGCAGTTTACACAACTTTTAGTACCGTATTTTGAACAGATTGTGGCAACAGATTTGAGTGAAAGCCAATTGCAGTCTGCACCGTATTTTGAAAATGTCAGTTATCAAGTTCAAACCGCAGAGCAGACGACATTTTCAAATCAAAGTTTTGATTTGATTACGGTTGCCCAAGCGATTCATTGGTTCGATTTTGAAAGTTTTTATGCAGAAGTAAAACGCACATTAAAAGCCAATGGCGTGCTTGCTGTGGTGGGTTATGGCTTGCTTGAAGTTCAAGATCAAAAAGTTAATGCTATGATTCAAGAGTTGTATTATGAAAAATTAGCAGGCTGTTGGGATGCGGAGCGCCGTTATATTGATGAAGCGTATCAAACCATTCCTTTTGATTTTGATGAAATTAGTGTTCCTGAATTTTCAATGCATTATCAGTGGACAGCAGCACAATTACTCAAATATTTGAGTACGTGGTCGGCGGTGAAGCATTATCAGGATCAGTATAATAAACATGCATTGTTGGATTTAGCGGAATATTTACAAGATTTAGAGCAAGAATTTGAAATCACCTTTCCTGTTTTTTTACGTTTGGGTCGACTTAAAAAAGTAGTGAAAAAAAGTTTTATGAAAAGAAGAAGTAAGGTTTAAATTAATTTTAAATCTGTCTGTTAATTGACTCATGTGATATGCAGAAAATACTGCGTCTGACTTAAAAATTGTGTATAAATAATAGACTGAGTTAAGTCAAAATAAAATTGTGCTATAGCGTTGGTTCGCAAGAGATCAGTGTTTAAAAAGTAAAACTATTAAAATAGAAAGAAAAAGGACTACAACATGAATCAACAGGAATTTGATTATATTGTTATTGGTGGGGGGAGTTCAGGCTGTGTTTTGGCTGGACGCTTATCGGAAGATCCAAATGTAAGAGTATGTTTACTTGAGGCAGGTGGTGGAGGCGAGGGCTGGAAAGTGGAAGTGCCTTGTGCCGCCGTGATTAGTATTCCGACTAAAATTAACAATTGGGCTTTTGAAACCGTACCACAAAAAGGACTCAATGGTCGTAAGGGTTATCAACCCCGTGGAAAATGTTTAGGCGGATCTTCAGCCATTAATGCCATGATTTATATTCGTGGGCATCGGAAGGATTATGATGGTTGGGCGGCATTGGGTAATGAAGGTTGGTCTTATGATGATGTTTTACCTTATTTTATTAAATCTGAAAATAACGGACGCATAAAAAATCAATATCATGGTAATGATGGACCTTTATCAGTCACTGATTTGCAGAGTGATAATCCGCTACAACAAAAATATCTTCAAGCGGCTCAAGAGCAAGGCTATAAAATTCTCGATGATTTTAATGGTGTAGAGCAAGAAGGCTTAGGTGTTTATCAGGTTACGCATATTAATGGTGAACGCTGTAGTTCGGCACGAGCGTATTTATTGCCACATCTTGAACGTCCAAATTTAACTGTGGAAATTCATGCGCAGACGCATCGAATCTTAATTGAAAATGGCGCAGCAGTCGGTGTTGAGTATAAACAGGAGGGGCAACTAAAACAGGTTTTTGCCCGTCGTGAAGTTTTACTCAGTGCAGGTGCGATGCAGTCGCCACAAATTTTGATGCTGTCTGGTGTGGGCGATCAGCATGAGCTAATTGAACATGGCGTTGAAGTGAAGAAGCATTTACCGGGTGTCGGTAAGAATTTTCACGATCATCCAGATTTTATTTTTGGTTATAAAGTCAGTCAAATTGAGGGTACTTTTGGACTGTCTATTTCAGGTTCGATTGATTTGGTGAAACAAATTAAGCGTTATCGTAAAGAACGCCGTGGTTTGATCACGACCAATTTTGCGGAATGTGGTGGTTTTATTAAAAGTTCCAATGAGCAAGTGCTACCAAATTTACAACTGCATTTTGTTGTCGCACTCGTAGATAACCATGCTCGTACCATGCATACGGGGCATGGTATTTCATGCCATGTTTGTCTGTTGAATCCGAAAAGTCGTGGCACGATTAAAATTAGTGGACCGAGTATTGATGATCCTTTACTGATTGATCCTGATTTTTATAGTGATGAGTCAGATTTAGAAGAAATGGTTAAAGGCTTCAAGATGACCAAGCAATTGATGGAGTCTAACGCATTTAAAAGTGTGATTAAGCAAGATCTATTTACTGCACATGTGCAAACTGATGAAGATATTCGTCAGGTCTTACGTGATCGCTCAGACACGGTCTATCATCCTGTAGGCAGTTGTAAAATGGGTGTCGATAATATGGCTGTTGTAGATGCGCGGCTGCGTGTGTATGGCATTCAAAACTTACGTGTCGTGGATGCATCCATTATGCCATTTGTGGTGAATGGTAATACCAATGCACCTGCCATTATGATTGCAGAAAAAGCCGTGGATATGATTCGTGAAGATCAGGCAAGTGTGGCTTTTGTGGAGAGAAAAGAAAAAGTAGTTGAGGTGGTTTAAGCGATAGGGAAGGTGTAAAAAAACGCCCGAAAGGGCGTTTTTTTATTTCTCAAATTAGATTCAAAATCTTATGCAGATTTTTTCTCTTGAGTTTGAGCAGTCAACATATGACCTGTTTCTTCGAAGTTAGAGTGCCAAGAAAGCGCTTCACGAAGAATGTGAGGTGTTTGACCACCTTTCTCGCATGCACGATCGAAGTAATCATTCAATGCATCACGGTACATTGGGTGAGCACAGTTGTCGATAACAGCACGAGCACGTTCACGCGGTGCAAGACCACGTAAATCAGCAAGACCTTGCTCAGTTACAAGAATATCAACATCATGCTCAGCATGGTCAACGTGAGAAGCAAATGGAACAACAGAAGAAATATCGCCACCTTTTGCAATTGATTTCGTTACGAAGATTGCAAGGTGAGCATTACGTGCAAAGTCACCTGAACCACCAATACCGTTCATCATTTTAGTACCACAAACGTGAGTCGAGTTTACGTTGCCGTAAATATCAAACTCAAGCGCAGTGTTGATACCGATAATGCCTAAACGACGAACCAATTCAGGATGGTTTGAGATTTCTTGTGGACGTAATACAAGTTTGTCTTTGTATTGCTCAAGGTTGTTAAATACTTTTTCGCCATATTTTGCAGAAAGCGTAATAGACGAACCCGAAGCAAACTTCATTTTACCTGCATCGATCAATTCGAAAGTACAGTCTTGAAGAACTTCAGAGTACATCACAAGATCTTCAAAAGGAGAATCTTTAAGACCCGTCAATACAGCATTGGCAATAGAACCAATACCTGCTTGTAATGGACCTAGGTTTGGCGGTAAGCGACCATCTTCAACTTCTTTCTCAAGGAAAGCGATTAAGTGGGTTGCAATACCTTGAGTCTCATCATCTGGTTCAGTCACATTTGATGGAGAATCATGATATTCGCCATTAATCACGATACCGACAATTTTTGAAGGATCGATATTGATTGCAGATGTACCAATACGCTCATCTACTTGAGTCAACGGAATCGGTTGACGTGTTGGGCGATACGTTGGAATATAAATATCGTGTAAGCCTTCGAATGCAGGGCTTAAATTGGTGTTGATTTCAATAATCACTTTTTCAGCGAAAATTGCAAAACTTGCAGAGTTACCTACAGAAGTTGTTGGAATGATGCCACCATCTTCAGTGATCGCAACAGCTTCAATGATTGCAACATCAGGTTTTTTCAATTGAAGGTTACGCATTTGTTCAACAGTTTCAGACAAATGCTGATCGATGAACATCACTTCGCCTTTGTTGATGGCTTTACGTAAAGTATTGTCTACTTGGAACGGTAAACGGCGTGCTAAAACACCTGCTTCAGTTAGTTTCTTATCTAGATCATTACCTAGACTTGCGCCTGTAATCAATGTGATTTTTAAAGGATTCTCTTGTGCTTGAGCAACAAGTGCCAAAGGCACTGCTTTTGCTTCACCTGCACGAGTAAAACCACTCATACCAACAGTCATGCCATCTTTGATAAAGGTAGCTGCTTGCTCTGCGCTCATCACTTTATTGTGGAGTGATGCTAAACGAATACGATCTAAAGACATGGTTTACGCTCAATTCTTGTTCAAAACTAGACGGATTGTACCGCCCTAAAGGTAAATTGTGCATGCCTCTAATGCTAAGGTCTAATTTTTTCAAGAAATGTAGGTATAAAATTTGGTGATGATTTTTAAGTTGTTATTTAATAAGTAAATAATAGTTGCTGTTTGATTAGTGAACGATACTGTTCGTTGTTTATTTAAACGATCATCAAAAATGATCGCTAAGTGTTTGTTTAATTTTTTGAATTGCATTTTGTGGAACCATTTCTTGCTCAGTTTCTTGTCGTAGCGGTAATGAGATAATGGCTTCGAGTCCACCTTCAGGTCGATTGTGAATAAGCAATTCACCTTGGTGTAAATCGACAATTCGCTTCACAATGGCAAGACCTAAACCACTTCCTTGAATTGTTCTGGCAGCATCACCACGAACAAAAGGTTGCATCAGATCATTAATCTGATCTTCTGGAATGCCTTCACCATGATCTGAAACACTGATTTTAAGATGATCATTTTCAACAAAAGTGCATAATTCAATCGGTTCAGCACCATAGCGTTTTGCATTGTTAATTAAGTTACCAATCATGCGTTTAAGCGACAATGAACGGGCTTGAATCATTGGCAAGGGCTGCGGTGTATAGCGAACATCAAGCGGTTTAAACTGAATGGCAAGTTCTTGCAGTATGCTATTGATATCGGTATCTTGAATTTCTTCATCTGAACCATCTCGCATATAAGAAATAAATTGATTCAAAATGGCATCCATATCATCAACATCATAAATCAGACCTTCTTTTAAAAAGTCATCATCAGGCATCATTTCAGCACTCAGGCGAACACGGGTCAATGGTGTGCGTAGATCATGCGAAATACCTGCGAGCATAATTTGGCGGTCACGCTCAGTTTGTTCTAGGGTATAAATCATTTGGTTAAAGGCATGATTTACCTCTCGAATTTCCTGAGGTCCATGATTTGTTTCAAGATAGGGCGCTTTGCCTGTTTTACTATAGCTATTGGCTGCATTTTGTAATCGGTGTAATGGGCGGTTCAATTGGCGTACTAAAGTCAGAATAATCACCGCTGAAATGAGTGGAATACCTAAAAGCCATGCCAAAATAAGTTCAGGACTGTAGTTTGCATAGGTTTTAAGTGGCTCACGGACCCAATTACCTTTCATTTCAGGTGTTTGTACCCAAATGCGTGGGCTCGGTTTAAATTGGAAGTAGACAGTCACATTTTTGATATCGAGTTCTGTTGCAAGTTGATGCTCAATACGATTGGTAAAAAAGTCAGCAATGAATTTGTCTTTAACATCGGGAAATTCTTTGGGATCAGTGACATATTCCACACCAATACGTTGCTTTAGCCATTCATCTGTATCAAGCTGTTTTTCATCATGAAAAATTTTTAATCTAGGGTTGTTGACCATTTCTAATTCAACGGCAAGAAAACGAGCATGTTGCTGAATTTCAGGTAAATAGAGTGTTTTCCAAAAGAACCATAACGACATAAATAGACTGAAAAATACCACAAATAAAACCAACACGGTGGTGCGCATAGCTGCGGAGCGTGGTTTGATTTTGTCGAGAAAACGCTCTGAACGAGTACGTTTTTTTTCAGAATATGCAGCGAATTCGCTGAATTCTTGCGGTTCAATAGGCTCTAATTTCACAGCGTTATCCTGAAATAAAAGGGGATCATTTTTATGTATTCAAATCTTAAAATTGACGCGTAAAAATAAAATAAGCCTATAAAAATAGGCTTATTTTCGTGAATTTATTATTCAGCACCATCGGGTACAAAGACATAGCCGACACCCCAAACTGTTTGAATATACCGAGCACGGGCAGGGTTTTCTTCAATCAGACGACGCAGACGAGAAACTTGTACATCAATAGAGCGTTCCATTGCACCCCATTCACGACCACGTGCAAGATTCATTAGCTTGTCGCGTGTCAATGGTTCACGAGGATGTTGTACTAATGCTTTAAGAACTGCAAACTCACCTGTGGTTAAAGTCACAATTTGACCTTCACGTGTCAAAGTACGTGTTGATAGATCAAGTGACCAAGGACCAAATGAAACCACTTCTACATTTTGGCTTGGCGCACCCGGAACTTCACGCACTTGACGGCGTAGTACTGCACGAATACGTGCTAACAATTCATTAGGATTGAATGGTTTTGGCAAGTAATCATCAGCACCTGCCTCTAAACCAGCAATACGGTCAGAATCACTACCACGTGCAGTCAGCATGATAATGGGGGTATCAATATTTGAAGAACGTAAACGTCGACAAATGCTTAGACCATCTTCAACAGGAAGCATAAAGTCGAGCACAATGAGCGAAAATAATTCACGTT
>CAXYZD010000137.1:0-6928 GCA_964293455.1 uncultured Acinetobacter sp.
GATAAAAATCATCTGCTACCACAGAGAATCTATAAATAATAGTGCGTAAGTCCTATACTTTATCGTTTGCAAATGGTTTGTTGACGTTACATTTTTCAACTCAAGATACTTTATTGCGCATTGAATATGCTTACCCTGAGCATAATTACGATAAATTGATACAATTTTTATTGGTTGAAATGCCATTTTTTACAGGCAACCAAGCGACACAGCATCCAACAACAGTACGTTCTAGAGCACAAGTTTTACGTCAAACCTTGATTGAACAAGTTTTTGAGTGGATACACGGTGAAGATCGTATTGAGCAGTTTATTTATAATATTTCTGAGCAAGATGCGATTGCCATTGATGAACTGATGATGGGTGAAAATTACTATCATGAACCACATTTAACTCGTTTTGCACGTTCAGGGCTTCAGATTCCACTTGAAGTTGAATTGAATCTTAAGCATCTTTGTTTGGTCAATTCTATACAAGGTGAATTCTTCATTCAGGTCAATGCTTTGGTACAGCATTATGATCGTATGTGTTATGCCTCAAGCCGCTTTATGCCTCAGGCATTGTATCGGATTATGGAAACGACATTTAGTGAACAGTTTCATTTGAACGCATTACTTGAACAGCAAAATGAATTAAAAATTTTAATTCCACATGCAATTGAGCATCCAAATTTACTTGGTTTTGCTCGTTTAATGCATCGTGGATATTGGCAGCAGCAAGATTTATTTTCAAGAAAGTCTTTTTTACTCAATCAATCTCAGTATTGGGATGATTTGTTGATGTGGAATTTCCCCGTCTTCCATTATCCACGGACAGTCAATTTGCTCTTTAAACAAGATGCATTGGTCAATGATTGGTTGAGTCAAGAGATCAATCAGCCAAGCGTGCGGATTAGTATGACTGCACTTAGTTTAGTCGATTGTTCATCCATTCATCCTCAAGTGATGTTGTTAACATTACGCTATTTTAAAGGCATTGCAGCACGCTTATTTTTACGTGAATGCCATGATTATGCCATCCGTCATGATTGGTTTAATCCTGCTCATAATTCGTTGAGTATTGCCATAAAGCGTGAAGATGGCGAAACAAGCTATATTGCTCCACCTGTACAAGTCCCCATTACGAATTCAATGCTTTACATTGAAGAGTATTTGAGTCTTTTATCTTATAAATCAATAGAAAAACCGCAGGTGTTGAAACAGGTCTATGTGCGTCTGAGTCGGGTAATGCAAGCCTATATGCGTTTTTTACAGCAGATTACTACGCAAATTCCACAGGATTTAATTGCATATATTGATCCTGAAAGTCAGCAACGACCTGATTTTTTTTATTTGTTAAAAGAGCATAATATAAAAGTAGAAGATTTTAGGGCGTTATTTCGACACCCAACGGTTCCTTTGGTGGGTAGCATTAGTGTATTTTCCAGTGATGTTTCAGATTATTTAATTGAATATTTTCAACAACGCCGTGAAATGAGCAAAAATGTCACTTGGCAAGGCTTATTTACTCAAGCCTGTCGTTGGCATATTCATTTAAGACGACAAAAAACCTATGATCAATTGCGTGCCCGTGTAGGCGTTGAATCGTGGGAGCCGATTAGCCCGATGAGCACCATGTATTTTAATGGGTGGTGTTATTGTGAGCTGAATAGTATTGACGATATTGTGCAGGAATCGATTTATTTTAAACACTGTTTAGCGAGCAGTTATACCGAGCGCATTGCCGATCATGAATATGTGGCTTTTCATATGCAACATTTACAAGAGACACATTTAAATTTGACCCTAGGTTGTCATTTTCAATATGGTCGATTGGTCTACGATCAAGTGCGCCTGCAAAACAATCTGATTCCTGAGCATAGTATTATTGAAACAGCGCAAGCCTTTGTAAATGAGTTCAATGATTATTTACGCCTTGAAAGCTACAATCCTGAAGCATTGAGCCTTGATCGGTTTAAATAAACAATTTATGTCCATGCGATTTATATCCATATAATAAATTGGTAAATTGGCAACAATTGAATATTCACCTTAACATTTGACTGAAAAGTCGTTAGGCTATAGGCGTTAAATTCCGTATAGGCACTATAGGTTGTTATGAAACAAGAAACTGCACTTAAACTCATGAAAGCAGGCGAAAGTGTCTTTTTGACAGGCTCCGCAGGTGCAGGAAAAACCTATACGCTCAATCAATACATCAATTATTTGAAAGCACGTAAAGTTCCTGTTGCCATTACAGCATCGACAGGGATTGCTGCAACGCATATGAATGGCATGACCATTCACACGTGGGCAGGCATTGGCATTAAAGATGCCTTGTCTGACGACGATTTAAAGCGTATGAAAGAGCGTAAATATTTAAAAGAGCATTTGGAAAATGCCCAAGTACTGATTATTGATGAAATTTCAATGTTGCACGCCAAGCAACTCAATTTAGTCAATCAAGTTTTAAAATATTTTAAAGAAAGTGATGAAGCATTTGGCGGTATTCAAGTCATTGCGGCAGGGGACTTTTTCCAGTTACCACCTGTCGGGCGTAATGATGAAAAAAACCGTGATAAATTTTGTTTTATGTCGAATGCTTGGGTTGAAGCCAAGTTTCGAGTGTGTTATTTGACAGAGCAACATCGTCAGGATGATTCCGCACTCAATGATATTTTAAATGCCATTCGTGCCCAAGATATTCGTCCTGAGCATATTCGTGCATTGCAACAAACAAAAAAACAAGATATTGGTGAAACATTTACCCGTTTATATACCCATAATATGGATGTCGATAATATTAATTATCAACACTTAAATGAAATCAAAGGTGATGGACATCAATTTGTTGCGGTGACGGGTGGTAATGATAAACTGATTGAAACCTTAAAATCATCTGTACGTGCACCTGAAGAATTGACTTTAAAATTGCATGCCAAAGTGATGTTTGTCAAAAACAACTTCGACATGGGCTATATCAATGGCAGCATGGGTGAAGTGATTGGTTTTGAAGAAGATGGCACTATTGGTGGTATGTTGCCAAAGGTTAAACTCACCGATGGAACTGTACTTGTCGTAGAACCTGAAACATGGTCTGTCGATAATGATGCAGGTAAAACCATTGCGAGTTTAGAACAAGTTCCACTGCGCTTGGCTTGGGCTATTACCATTCATAAATCGCAGGGTATGACACTAGAGGCTGCGGAAATTAATCTCAGTCATACTTTTGAAAAAGGGCAAGGCTATGTTGCACTTTCTCGACTAAAATCGATCAATGGCTTACGTTTATTGGGTTTTAATGATCAAGCATTAGAGTTAGATAGTCTTGCGATTAAGGCTGATCGCCGCTTTCAAGAATTATCGACAGAGGCAGAAATACATTATGCCGATATTGATTTGACTCAGCAGCATAATGCTTTTATTCGTCACTGTGGTGGGACACTCAATACCACTGAAATTGAACGTAATGAGAAAAAAATAGCTAAATCAAACGGCAAAGCCAATTATGCCAATGCGACAATCGATGAAACCCGTGAACTTTTTGTCAATGGTTATGAAATTCAGGATATTGCGGTTGAGCGTGGTTTGACACCAGCAACTATTATTAATCATTTGGCAAAATTACACCGTGAGCAAGGTTTGGATATTTCCGTTGCCAGTCCGGGTGAAGAAGTCGTTGAGCAAGTGCGTAAAATTTATAAAAAACTCATGAAACGCAAAGATATCCAAAATTTTGCTGAAGATGGCCATATTAAGTTACGTCCAATTGTAGAAATGACTAATCCGAAGATGGGATATGATCAAGTTCGTTTAGCATTATTGTTTGTTAAATAAGCTATCTTGAGTATTTTTTACGTTGTACCGAATAACTTTTTTAATTTTTCTGAAGTGTAAAATGTAGGTAAAGCTATGCCACAAATGTTCATTGATTATTCTGATAATATTCAGAATTTAGACAAAAAGAAGCTGATGCTTGGTTTGAACCATGCCTTATTTGATACAGGATTGGTTACTCAATCTAAAGATATTAAAACCCGTATTCATGCTGTTGCTGACTATTTGGTCGGTTTTGGTGAAGAAACTGGTGATGATCAACAAGCCTTTATTTTTATACGCTTACAAGGTTTAAGTGGTCGAACTGATGCACAGAAAAACTTAATGACGAATAGTTTGTCTGAATATTTACAATCATTTACAGACTATAATGCTGTTGGTTTAGAAGTGCAGCTCTGTGTTGAATTTGCTGAAATGCCAAGAGATATTTATCGTAAAATTTTGGTGAAGAAGTAATTATTGTTACATAAGGTCGTTAATTTAACGACCTTATGAAATATATTTAAATTAAAGACTTAAAACTTCAATTTCAGCATGATTTGAAATTTTATCTGCATTTAGACTATAAATTTCATCTAAAAAAGCCACATTAAAACTGCCTACTGTTTGTGCTTTTTCAAAAGCCAATTTCCCTGCAATGGCAAAATGTACATGCGCTGCGATGGTTGCAATTGTCGGAGTTGCAACAGCACAATAAGCTGCAATTAAAGCACCCAAAGCACAGCCTGTCGCCGTGATTTTAGGTTGTAAAAAACTGCCACCATTGACTTGAATCACAGCATTGAACTCTTTTGATAAAATAAAATCGGACTCACCTGAAATTGCGACACATTGACAATACTCAAGTAGCGGAATGGCTTGGGTGTAAACCTCATGGCTTGAAACTGTGCTGTCTACACCTTTAGATTGAACTTGATTGCCAGCTAAAGCGGCAATTTCAGACGCATTACCACGAATCACAGTCGGTTTTAAGCCCACTAAAGTATCCGCCATTTCACTGCGCCATTTTAAAATTGAGCCATAACCGACAGGGTCAAGCACCCATGGAATAGACTTTTCAATCACGGTTTTTGCTGAAATTTGCATGGCTTGCATTTGATCGGGTGTTGGCGTACCTAAGTTAATACTGAGCGCTGCACTAACAGTGGCAAAGCTTTCCGCTTCAAAAGGATTATCAATCATTGCAGGTGATGCGCCAACTGCCAGTAAAACATTGGCTGCATAATTGGCAGCAACACTATTGGTTATACACTGAACAAGGGGGTGTTGTTTTTGCACATTTTGCCAAGCCTCAATGACCCTTTGAATGATTGATGCTGTACTTAGATGTTGAGTGATTTGTTTAGGGGTGGCAGTCATGTGTTATTCAGAATCCTAAGTGAAAGATAAAACTGCAAAATCAGAAAGGCTATTTTATCGTGATTTTATCCAATATTTTAAGGCTATTGCGTAAAATAATGATCTTGATGCTTGCAATAACGGCAGGTCATGGTGATATAACTTTCAGCATCATATTCGACATTCAGTTCATTGGAACCACAATACATACAGCGTTTGACAGAGTGAAAATTGAGTCGTGGTTCAATCTTTTTCCACATCTTCCACACAGGTTGATAAAAGATATGTTCATCAAACTTTAGAAAGCGAGTAAATAGAATGTGACTCATTTTACTTAAGGGAATGGTCGTTGGGCGGGGCAGCGTCGCAGTTTCCCATTTTTCACTGAGGGAGCGATCACGATATTGCTCCAATGTTTTTCTTAAAATATTGGTATTAATAAATTTTTCATTACGCACTTGCAGTGCTTTTTGTTTATATAAATATTCAAGTGCCGTTTGAATCATATAAAAGATTTGACCGGGCGCAAGAGTATCCATTAAGCGATAGCAAAAAGTCTGAAAACGAGTATTTCCTGCAATTAAAATGCCCCATGTTTTACAATAATATTGCATAAATTGTACAATTTCTTGATATAAAACAGCATACAACGTATTTTTGACTTCTTCTGCAGATTTAAATGGAATCCCCATCATTAAATTTTCGTAAAACCAATATCTAAGCTGCTGTGTAATGCTAAATAGGCTCGGTTCAGAATAACCATCTAAACGAATATTAATATAATATTGCTGACAATCATCGCTAAATTCTTTTGCAATCAGTACATTATCTTTGATCAGTTGATCGAGTAATTGAGTTTGAAAATAACCATTGGGTGTAATGGTTTGATATTTGAGTTGGTTAAGGTCAATAAACTCTGCATAAGTTGCTCCTTCACGAACATGCCCATCGAGTAGGCTGAGTAAAAAAAGTTTATGCATAAAATTTAGTTGATCTAAACTTTTTTCGATCACATCGTTTTTTTTTTGTCGCTTACGTTGTTCTTGTAATTTAGTCTGCGCTATCAGTTTTTTACGTTGTGCTGCGCAGCGTTGACAATGACAATTTCGTGCATTGTCTAAATAAGTTTGATGTTCACAATGGCTACATTGATGATAATAAAGTTCTTGATCAAATTCTTCAGCCTCAATAAAAAACATTGATGCCTGACACAATGGACAAAATGTACTTTCATCAAGTTTTTTTTGTAGAATTTGAAGTGCCATGCCTAGAGAAAATCCAATAAAATTATGAAAATATTATACACTTTGGGTGCGTAATAGGGGTATTCAATCTTGTTTTTGAATCATTTCAGAGGCGTATTTTTTAACGCTAGACTTGATAGCTCTTTGCGTTAATTTGAATATGTTTATACGATTTAAGAATAACGTATGGTAGGGAATGTACATACATTGAATTTAAGATTGTGTTAAGTTTACTCTATTATAATCGCAAACATGAAAATGTACGATTTGAACGTAAAAAGGAATACCATGCTGTCCACAATACTCCTATTTTTTTGTTTTTAAGTTTAAAAAAGGTGAGTTATCAAGTCGGGTTTAAAATATATAAATACACCACGAGTGTAATTAATGCTAAAAATGCAACCGCAAGATAACTGTTAACCGTATTAAAACTTTTGATGAATTTAAGAATATCCATAAACTTAATTTATATATGTTAGGACTTACGCACTATTATTTATAGATTCTCTGTGGTAGCAGATGATTTTTATC
>CAXYZD010000138.1:0-6918 GCA_964293455.1 uncultured Acinetobacter sp.
AAACCGCGTAAAGTCAAATTTGAATGGAAAGATACACCGATTGATTGGATTCCAAGCCAACCATTCATTAGTTATTTTATTAATGAAATCAATATGATTTTACCAGCAGGTGAGTTTTGGTTCTGTCGTTTATACAACAAAGTTTTACCACAAATTACCGATGAAAAACTCAAAGAAGATGTTCGTGCCTTCATTCGCCAAGAAGCAATGCATGCACAAGCACACAGCTCAGCAAATAACGAATATCTAAGTGTTCGTAATATTGATATTGAGCGCAATCTAAAGTTAATGGATTTATTATTTACCAAAGTTTTAGCAGATAAACCCCTCTCCTTCATCCCTGTTTCGGGTCGACTTGAGCATGAGTGGGATTTATTTCGCTTAGGTATTATTGCAACTGTAGAGCATATGACCTGTGTACTCGGTAAATATGTGCTCTATAACAAAAAATGGGCGGAACTTGGTGCAGATGCCAATATGCTTGACCTTGTTAAATGGCACGGCGCAGAAGAAATTGAACATCGTACTGTAGCATTTGACCTTTACCGTCATTTGGGTGGTGGTTATATTTCTCGTTATTATCAGAGTATTTTGGTGATTGCTGCCGTAATGGGACTTTGGGTCGATGGGGCTGCACATATTATGGGGCAAGATCCGCGTTTTGCAGATAAAAAACCTGCGCTTTATAAACCTTGGATTTGGCGTGAATGGGGTCGTATTGCACAGACAGATAACCGCCTTATGCCACATCCACTATGGTTAATTTCACAACAATTGGGTTATTTGATGCCTTGGTATGATCCAGTACATGAAGCAAAAACTGAAGATGCGATTGCTTATTTAGACAATTCACCTGCTGCTAAGCGCGCATTACTAAAAGTTGCTTAATATAAATTACAAAAAAAGAAAAATAAAAAACCTGCTCTAGCAGGTTTTTTATTTTATCTAAATATTTTCAAATTAAGTATTAACAACATCTCTCGTATGACGATCAACAACCACGCTAATCATCATATCTCCTTGAACATTCACGACTGTACGCACAGTATCAAGTAGACGATCAATTGGAAGTAGAATTGCAATCGCTTCCGCAGGCAACCCCACCGATTGTAAAACCATAATCATCGTCACCATACCTGCACTCGGAATCCCCGGTGCACCAAGTGATGCAATCATTGCAGTCAAACAAACAATCAACTGTTGCCCTAAACTCAAATCTAAACCCATCAAATTGGCAATAAATAAAGCCGCAGCAGCTTCATACAATGCTGTGCCATCCATGTTTAATTGTGTACCCAACGGAATCACAAAACCTGCAACCTGTGGACGCACTCCTAAATTTTCTTGTGCAGCTTTCATTGACAATGGCATAGTTGCAGAACTTGAGCTTGTTGCAAATGCAGTAATGAGTGCTGTCCGTGTCCCTTTAAAAAAAGTGATCGGATTCATCTTACCAAAAATCCACAGCAGTAATGGCAGTACAACCGCTCCATGAAAAATGGTTGTACCTGTCACAACGGCAGCAAACTCCGCTAAACGACTGAGTATTGAAATATCTTCTGTAGACACCAATTTAGCAAGAAGCGCAAAAATACCAATGGGTGCAAGTTTCATGACCCAACCGACAAGCATCATCATCACTTCAAAAAATTGTGTACTGAGTTTTTTGATTGAATTAAATCGTTCTCCACCTTTCACCAAGGCTACACCAAGCATCAATGCAAAAACCACAACAGCAAGTACATTGCCATCCGAAAATGCTTTGAACGGATTAATGAGTGTATTTTGAATAAAATTGGTAAAAAATGCAGATGGCGTCAAAGTATCGGGAGTTTGATGTGCATTCATTGCATCCTGAAACATTGCAATATCAACGCCCTGCCCAACACCAAATAAATGTGCTGCACCGATACCGAGCATCAATGCTAATGTTGTAGTCGTCACACAGCAGAGCAATGTAATTTTCCACGTCCGACTCAACTGCCCACCCGATTGTAAATTAGATACTCCAACCACAATGGAACTAAAAATCAGCGGAACCAAAAGCATTTTCAGCAAGCCAATAAAAATGCTACTCAAAATACTCAAGCCATAAATACTATGGTCAAAAAAAGCAGTCTGAGGAAATTGATTGAGTAAAAATCCAAATGCGATACCCAATATGGCTGCAATCAGAATTTGAGTATTCAGGTTCATCGTCATTATGCTTTCTTATAAATTCAAATTGAAATATGCCACTGAAACATTGAACAATCGAGAATTTTTTTGTGACAAGCACATAATCAACACTTCTATTGAACAACAAAAAGCCCCAAATTATTCAGGGCTTTGATCATTCTACATGTCTTTTACAATTATTTTAAATCGTATTATTGCGTTTCAATTTCACGTAAACGCATTAAGCCTTCTTGTGTTGTGCTACAGACCAACTGACCATTTTGCCACATACGTCCGAAGTTTAAACCACGCGAATTGGCACTTACTGTTGCATCCATGTCATACAACACCCATTCATCGGCACGGACAGGTCGATGGAAATAAATCGCATGATCAATGCTCGCACATTGCAGACTTGGTGATAAATAGTTTACGCCGTGTGGACGCAACGCTGTCATCATTAAAGTGTAATCTGAATAGAATGCAACTATCGCTTGATGTAGTGATACATCATCGACAACATTCGCAGGCAAAGCTTCATGTGTCCGTAAATAATGCGCATATGAAGGTGCTTCAGGCTGTGGCTGAAATGGATTACTCGCATCCACCTGACGAATTTCAACCTGACGTGGACGCATAAATGCGGTGCGAATATTTTCAGGAACAAAGCTCACCAAGTTTTCTTTAAGTTCTTGCTCAGGCTTGAGTGTTTCAGGTGCAGGGTATTGGGGTTGCTCAATTTGATACTCTAAGCCCTCTTCATCATTTGCAAAAGACACCATTGCAGTGAAAATAATACGACCATGCTGAATAGCTTTGACTTGACGACTTAAGAAACTTTTTCCATCACGCAAATTTTCAACTTCATAAATAATAGGTGCGTTAATATCGCCACCATATAAGAAGTAAGCATGTAATGAATTTACAGGGCGATCCGCCGTATAAGATGCCGCACGTAAAGCCTGCCCAAGGACTTGCCCACCAAAGACACGTTTACCGACAAGGTTACGACTTTGCCCACGAAAAATATTCGCTTCAAGCCTTTCTAAGCTTAGTAGTTCGACCAATTCTTGGGTTAGGTTATTCATATACAATCCGCACGATAATAGATAAGGCTCTAAAATAGATTTCGTATTCTCTGTATTTCGTTGCTATTTTCAATCAACAGTTTTTAGTCAAAAATAGCGACTCAACATAGATGATTTTTTATTTTGCCATAATTTTCAAACAAAATACTAAAGTTTGATTGACTGTGTTGTCATAACTTAACTTTGTTATAATCTGTAAAAATACGATTTTTAACGATAAAGTCCGCATATTTCACTATAATTTGGCTGAAAATGACCTGTTGTTTGTCTGCTGATTTATAGAAAATATGCCCTTTGAAATACATGTGCTTTTCGTCACCTGCTAGGAGTTTTTATGTCCAAGAATGGTTTTGGTCAAATGTACCGTCGGCTTTCCAGTAAGCTGCTTGACCTTGTGGTCACACCGCATGTTCTTGGAGAAATTCCATCTGATGCCGCAACAGATTCTCAAGCCCCACAACAAGCCAATAAAAAAGTGGTGTGCTATGTTTTACAAAACTATTCTCGTAGTAATGCGCTGGTGGTCGATGGTGAAACACGTCGTTTAAAACTTCCTGCAGCACTTGATCCACTGACCCTTGAAACACAAAAAGAAAAAGCAGCAGTCATCTTTTTACAACATCAAGATGATCACAATTTACTGCAACCGACAACGCATTCATTTCCACCGCGTTTATTACGTCTGATTGAATTTTTAGAAAAACACCCTGACTACGACATCGAACTGATTCCAGTCACTGTGCTTTGGGGTCGTTCACCCGATAAAGAAGATTCATTACTCAAACTGTTGTTTGCAGATACATGGGCAACACCAGGTAAAATTAAACAGTTGATGAATATTGGTGTGCATGGTCGTCAGTCCTATTTGGAATTTCATGATGGGCAATCGCTAAAAAGCCTTGTGCAATATGCCAATATCCACCATCCCAATATGTCACCTGTCACCTATATTGTCAGTCATCTGAATCAATATTTAGATCGTCAACGTGAAGTAATTTTAGGCCCTGACTTATCTGACCGTCGCAATGTTATGCAGTCATTGATCAAAGCGCCTGATGTACAAGATGCCATTCGTAAAGAAAGTATTCGCTCTAAAGTCAGTATGATTGATGCGGAACGCAAAGCCATTGGTTTTGTCAATGAAATTGCCTCGGACTACTCGGCTTCAGCGGTACATTTTGCTGATAAAGCACTGACTCGTTTATGGACGCAACTCTATGATGGTGTTGAGGTTCATAACTTCAGTACCGTTCGTGAGTTGGTCAATGATTACGAAGTTATTTACACCCCATGTCACCGTAGCCATATCGATTATTTACTCTTGTCTTATGTGATTTATAAACGTGGCTTGATGGTGCCGTATATTGCCGCAGGCGATAACCTGAATATGCCATTTGTCGGTCAACTTCTGCGTGGTGGTGGTGCATTTTTTATACGCCGTTCGTTCCGTGGTAATGCACTTTACACCTCTGTATTTAAAGAATATTTATTTAGTATTTTGTCACGTAACACACCTTTAGAATACTTCATTGAAGGTGGTCGCTCACGTACAGGTCGCCTACTTCCACCGAAAACTGGCATGTTGGCAATGACCGTGCATAGCCATTTACGTGGGCGTGCGAAACCGATTGTCTTCATTCCAACCTATGTCGGTTATGAGCGTTTGATGGAAGGCGCAACCTATGTTGGTGAAATGAATGGTAAAGCTAAAGAATCTGAATCGATTTGGGGAATTATTCAAACCCTGAAAAAGATTGAACGTATTTTCGGTAAAGTTCACGTTAACTTTGGCGAGCCTGTATTCTTGGATGATTTACTCAAAGAACACGGCGCAGATCAGATCAAAATTGAACATAATGACGATCCAGTTCCACAAGAAGTTTCAAATGCGGTCAATAGCTCTGCTAATGCCATTTTGGAAAATATCAACCGTGCTGTGGTGATTAATCCTGTATCGTTATTATCACTGATTTTATTGGCGACACCGAAACACACGCTTGATGAAGAAATTTGCGTAAAGCAACTCGATACTTATCGTAATTTGCTCACTGCTATTCCTTATGATGGTCGCACACAAGTCACACCGCTTTCAGGCAAAGAAATCATTGCGTATGGCTTGAAACTAAAACTGATTAAGCGTGTACCCCATGTCCTTGGCGATATTATTGCCATTGCAGATAATCAAGCGATTCTACTGACGTATTTCCGCAACAATATTTTACATGCCTTTGTTTTACCATCATTGATTGCTGCTTTGGTTGAGCATAATGGTCGTATTAGCAAAGCAGATTTATTAAATGTCATTCGTACGCTTTATCCATTCTTGAAAGCTGAATTATTTTTGAAATGGAAAGATGCTGAAATCAATGCTCAAGTCACTGAATATATTGATGCTTTAGCACAAGCAAATTTAATTTTTATCGACGATGAAGATTTTATTTTCTGCCCTGCACCAAACTCGGAAGATCATAATCAGCTTGCGGTTTTGGCTGCGCCTGTGCGTCAGAGTCTTGAGCGTTATTACATGACTTTGGCTTTAATTTCACAACGTGGTTCGGGCAATATTTCGATTCGTCAGGTTGAGGAATTGAGTCATTTGGTCGGTCAGCGTTTATCTGTGTTGTATGAGTTCAATTCTCCTGAATTCTTTGATAAGGCTTTATTCCAAAGCTTTGTGAAAGTATTAACGGAACAAGGTTATATCAAGACCAATGAAGATCATGCGATTGTGTATGGTGAACAGTTTAGTAATGTCGCGCAATATGCCAACTTAGTCTTGGATGATGTAACTTTGCAAATGCTTCAACACATTACGTCATTTACTGATGATGAGTTAAAAGCAGCCTTAGATGCTTTGGCTGCACAGCAGGCGAAGAAGCGTTTAAAACGGAAGAAGAAGTAAAACCTTTAAGCTCCTTCTCCCTTTGGGAGAAGGTTAGGATGAGGGGATTAATCTTCTCTCCTAAGTTGGATATAAAGTATAGTTTTAGCCAAATTTATTAGCACAATGTCAAAACCATTAACAAGGTCGATGTTTTTTAGATCGGCTTTTCCATGGATCAATATTCAATTTAAAAAAAACAATAAACCATTGAAATTAATAATTTATTAAAATTTTATTCAATATACTTCCATGATATTAAAATGAGAGAAGCTCTTTAATATTTTTAATATATAAATAAATTTTGTCCCGAATTACGACCGTTTTTTATTTAACTTTAATCTAAGATGCGAGGAGTTAATAAAAAAACAATGTCAGGAGGACATAATGTATAAAGCAATGAAAGTGATAGCAGGATCATGCTTAATCACGCTGGGGCTCGCAGCTTGCGGAAATAATTCAGATGATGAGGTTACTTTAATAACTCCTCCTCCAGTTGAAACAAGCGATTGCTTTTGGCAAGGCCCTTATGTCAAAGAAAATTCAGCAACTAACTTTGCATTTCCAGATACTGGCAGTGCGTATTGGAGTGCTAAATACACATTACCAGAAGGTGCTGTCTTAAGATTAAACGGTGAGTTTCCGTACTCTCGTTATATGTCGATCAATAGCTATAAATCTGATACCAGTCCGGCTGATGCAATCAGTGATGATAAAATCATTCCGAATAAAAATTCGATTAGGGTGTGTTGACATTTCCTGCTCATAATTCACTCTATAACGGTAACCATA
>CAXYZD010000139.1:0-6891 GCA_964293455.1 uncultured Acinetobacter sp.
ACAATTATTATGACATTATTTCAATGAGTTATCTATTTTTGTCGTGTACAGAGTAGAAAATTATAACTTTAAAAAATATAGTATTAATATTAATCATAGATGTGATCCCTCTATAGACCTATATGCGAGAGTTTTTTTAACAAAAAAAGATGAGCTACCGCTAGAAAATAAAAATATATTTTGTGTTCATATTAAAGATGCAAAAGAAAGTCGATATGCAAAATTAGATGATTTGATCGATGATATAAAGAAACATGACGATGAATTGTCATACTCTGATTTTGCAATACTCTGTGCTAAAACAGCGCCATTAGAACACTATATGAGTAAAACAAGGCATAATTGTAGAATTTATGAAGATGACCCATTGGACAAGATAAGTAATTTTATTTCTAAATTATGTTCTGACTTATTTTTTTATAAATATAATGATAAATATTCTTTATATACAATATTTGATAAACATGATAATAAATTAAAAAATATAAGTTTTGAAGATTTTAAAGAGATAAGTAAGAAAATAAGAAGTGAGGTTGATATTGATAAAATATGTATTTTATTAAAAGAATTAATTTTTAAAATTGATAAGAGTATAGATTCTAGTAATTGTTTGTTGGCAGTTAGAAGTATTCTAGAGAATGAAAGATATTTGAAATTCTATAAAAAAATGGATAGGAATGATTTACAACTTATGACAATTTATAAAGCTAAAGGTCTAGAGTTTAAAATTGTTATTCATATTGGTATGGAACAATGGACATTTCCTAGCAAATCAAAAGACTCCAATCAAAACTGGGTTTTTAAAGATGCTTCTGGAGATAAAAATCTTCATTATGTTGCTATTACGAGAGCAGAAAAAATATGCTATTTAGTCAGTATGTCAAAGAGGGTGACAAAAAGTGATGATAAATATTATGAAAAAGATGCGACTGTTTCAGAGTTTTTAAAAATAGAAAGAATGAATAAGCACATTATAGATTTAGGAGAACTGTAACGATTAGGTGGTTTGTGTTTTGATAGAAAATGAAAATATTTAACATTCTACTTAATGCACAGGCATTGAGGTAATTAGCTTATTACTAAAATATTTTGCTTCATAAAATAAGCTCTAATACTATGAAATTATAGAGTAATACCTTTTTAAGGCCTAATAATATGGATTGAATTTCGAATTTCATTCCATATTTTGACTCTAACTCTAAAAAATATGTATAATTTAAAAATATTTATATAAAATAGTAGCTTATGTTTTTAATTCCATATTTTTAGTGTAGTGTGTTTACCTTCAACCAAAGATTTCAATTCATTGGGTTGCATGGTTTTTTGACCAAGTGTTTGAGCCGCAGTTGCAATCGATTCAGCTGTTGGTTTAACACGAACGTAAAACTCAGCAGCAACATCAACACGCATACGGTCTTTGGTAATAAGTGCTTGATCTGTGGCACGTTTAACTTCTAAACGTAGCGTATTCATATTGACAGGAATGACTTCATGCAAAACAGGGAGGACAATTGCCCCACCGCCTAAAATGACCTTTTCACCACCAAAACCAGTACGAACAAAGGAAACTTCTTTGCTTGAGCGTTTATAAAGGCGAGCAATAATAATCCCGATAATAATGAGTGCGGCTAAAATAATGCCAGTAAGAACCAAAATGGAATAAAGATTAGAATTTTGCATATATCGTTCTCTTGTGATTATGATTAAAAATGTAAATTAAAATAGTCATTAAATTTTTAAATATAAATTAAGCTTTTAAGTAAATGCTTGAGCTCGAAAACCCATACTTGTTCGTTCACTGAGCAGAACTTCTTGACCTTGGGTAAAAGTAATATCGGTTTCAGGTTCAACTAAAATGTAATGCGACTGACCAAATTGATCTTTTACTCGTGCTTGAGCAGGATAGTTTTGACGCGCTTCACCTAAAATAATAATGGCAGTGCGACCAAGCAATTCATCACTATGAATAGCAGTCGTTTCATCTTTAGGCAAAATACGAGCAATGAAAGCAGAACAGATTCGAACCAAAGGCATGCATAAAATAAGACAAGCAGGAGCTGCAATCCAAATGGAAAAATAATGGGCGCTGAAACTATAAAAAATACTTTGTATAATAAAGCCAGTGAGCGCATAAATAGTCAAAAAAATAATCAGCCAAACCAACATGGGAATACGACCCAAATATAACCAATCTAAAAATTGTACAAATGCACTATGATCAAGATGAACATCGAGTTCAGCATGTGGTGTTTCGACCAATTGGTCTGGCACAAATTGATCTAAAAAACCTTGGCTACTTGAGCCTACAATGAGCAGTAAGCATTCTAAAATGCCCAATAAAAGCATGAGGCTAAGACTGACGCTAAAAAGTAGATTGGACGGATGTGTAAACAGTTCCCACATAGGCAATTACTCTATTGTTTGTTGTTATTTCAAAAGCTCGTATCTCATATAAATGTATTACGCTAATAGAGAATATTAAATCATCAATTCTGATCCTGATAGTATATTTATAGTTCAATTTTGGCAAGTTAAGCTGAATGATTAATCAATGATTTAAATCAAGATATTTCAGAATATTTTATATTTTTTGATGATTGATTTTATTGAACTACATTAAATAAGAAAAATGAGTTAAAAAAATACGCAATGATTGGGGAATCATTGCGTAGAACAACGAATCTGAATAAACAGCTTCGGTAAAGGAGAGTGTTATGAATTTGGAGGAATTCAGAACTTAAATAAATTATAGGAAAATCAATTGAAAATAACATGGGTATTCACGTAATTATGTGTAATTTTTCGTAAGAAATGTTTTTTATATGAACAATAATAATGTTGAAACAAAAAAGCCTTTCATTTTGAAAGGCTTTTGCATAGTGTACAATAAATACAAAAATTAGAAGTGGAATACGCCTAAGCCAGATTTAATTTCATCTAAAGTCTGTTGCGTAATATCACGACATTTATCAGTGCCTGTTTTCAATATATCCATAATATAATCAGGATCTTTAGCAAGTTCCATACGACGTTCACGAATTGGTGTAATTAATTCTTTTAACACACCTTCAAGACGTTTTTTCACTGTGCCATCACCTAAGCCACCACGTTGATAGTGTGCTTTTAGTTCTGCAACTTCTTCTTTGTTGGTATCAAAAGCATCGAGATAAGCAAATACAATATTACCTTCAACTTGACCTGGATCTTCAATACGCAAGTGGTTTGGATCGGTATACATTGCATTGACTGCTTTTTTGATGTCTTTATCAGAAGCATCAAGCACAATGGTATTGCCCAATGATTTTGACATTTTTGCTTTACCATCAAAACCAGGTAGACGCCCTGTATTTGAAAGTAAAACTTTGCATTCAGGCAAAAGATCATGACCAATTTGACGATTTAAACGGCGCACGATTTCGTTGGTTTGTTCGATCATTGGAATTTGATCATCACCCACAGGAACGACAGTCGCTTTAAATGCGGTAATGTCAGCGGCCTGAGCAACAGGATAACACAAGAAACCTGCTGGAATATCACGCTCAAAACCACGCATCTGAATTTCAGATTTGATGGTTGGATTACGTTCTAAACGTGAAACAGTCACAAAGTTCAAATACAACATGGTGAGTTCATTCAGCGCAGGAAGGCATGATTGAACGCAAATTGTGGTCTTGGTTGGGTCAATGCCGACAGCTAGATAATCAGTCGCAACCTCAAGAATATTACGGCGTACTTTCTCAAAATTATCAGCATTGTCAGTCAGTGCTTGAGCATCAGCCAATAAAATATGCTGATGATGAGAATCTTGTAATTCTACACGTGAACGTAAAGAGCCAACAAAGTGACCTAAATGAAGTTGTCCAGTGGGGCGGTCGCCTGTCAAAATAACAGGACGATTGTCTTGAGTACTCATTATTTATTCCAGCGTCGTAAAACGACCATCATGTTTTTAAATTCGGGCTTATTGTACGGTATTATTTTTTTTTATGTCAGTACGAATTTGAATGAACGGCGCATTGTATGTTGATTGCAGGTGATTTTTAGGCGTGTAGAAAGAATTTGGATGGAGGACTCAAATATTTGTACAAAATTTGCTATAGAAAGATTAGGTTTCAATTTAAAATAGTGACATAACTAAAAATTAGGAAAAAAAATGGCAAGTAGTTTATTAATATTACTCGATGATATTGCTGCGGTTCTTGATGATGTTGCTGTGATGAGTAAGATGGCAGCAAAAAAAACGGCAGGTGTATTGGGTGATGATTTAGCCTTAAATGCGCAACAAGTCAGCGGTGTACGTTCAGATCGTGAATTACCTGTCGTTTGGGCTGTGGCAAAAGGATCATTTATGAATAAATTGATCTTGGTGCCTTTGGCATTATTGATCAGTTTTTTTGCCCCTTGGTTGATCACGCCCTTGTTGATGATTGGTGGTTTATTTCTATGCTATGAAGGCGTGGAAAAAGTACTTCATAGCTTACATCACAAAAAAGCTAAGACGGCAGAAGAAGCGAAAGAGGAAATTCAAACGCTAGAAACTGATTTGGCAACTTTTGAGAAAGATAAAATTAAAGGTGCTGTGCGTACAGATTTTATTCTTTCTGCTGAAATTGTAGTGATTTCTTTGGGTACCGTTGCGCTTGCACCATTTGGTACAAAAGTCATGGTGTTATCTGTGATTGCTATTTTGATGACTGTCGGTGTGTATGGTTTTGTTGCCATGATTGTGAAAATTGATGATTTGGGATTGTATTTAACAAAACAGGCATCAAGCATTAAACAAACCATTGGGCGTGGTTTATTGGCATTTGCACCGAAGCTGATGAAGACTTTAACTATTGTTGGTACGATTGCGATGTTCCTTGTCGGGGGCGGTATTATTACTCACGCAGTATCAACTTTTCATCATTGGACAGAAGAAGCTGTAAATCATGTGGAGTTAATTCCTGCCGTTGGAAATATTATTGGCGCAATGACACCGACTTTCATCAATTTTGTGGTTGGTTTTATTGCCGGATTAGTCGTTGTCTTGGTGATTGGCTTGATTCAGAAAATCAGTTCATCATCGAAAACGGTATAAATTTAAACAGATCAGTTATGCTCAGTGCAATGGTTAAAAATAAGGATAAAAATTATGCGTTGGAAAGGACGGCGTGTTAGTGAAAATTTAGAAGATCGTCGAGGCGGTGGTGGCGCAAAAGCAGGTGGAATTAGTATTTTAGGTTTAATTGTTGTCTTTATTGCGTGGAAGTTTTTTGGGGTAGATCCTCAAATGGCGTATCAAGCCACTAAGCAAGTTACTTCAAGTCAACAAACACAAGGTGTATCACCTGAGAATATGACCGCAGAACAGAAAGAATCTTCGGCATTTGTCGGTACAGTTTTGGCAGACACGGAAGATGCGTGGACACAAATTTTTCAACAACAAGGTGCGAAGTATAGTCCACCCAAGCTAGTTATGTTTAGTGGGCAGGATCGTTCAGCATGTGGTTCGGCTGAATCAGCAATGGGACCATTTTATTGTCCTGCCGATCAAACGGTTTATTTGGATACGACTTTTTTCCGTGAAATGCGTCAGCAGATGGATATCTCGGGTGAGCAAAATCAGACCGAACTTTCAGCACGTGATGAGGCAGGCGATTTTGCACAGGCTTATGTGATTGCACATGAAGTTGGGCATCATGTCCAAAATCTATTGGGTATTTCATCACAAGTACAAAAAGCACGTCAGCAAGCGAGTCAAGCACAAGGTAATCAATTATCGGTGCGTTTAGAGTTGCAAGCGGATTGTTTTGCAGGTGTTTGGGCGAATAAAACACAGCAAAAAACGCAATTCTTAGATCAAGGTGATGTGGAAGAAGCGATGGACGCTGCACATAAAATTGGCGATGACTATTTGCAGAAAAAAGCACGTGGTATGGCAGTACCAGATAGCTTTACACACGGTACAAGCGCACAGCGTATGCAATGGTTCCAAACTGGTTTAAAAAGTGGCGATGTGAATGCCTGTGATACTTTTAAATCTTAAAGTTTAAGCTGTTCAACTATTAAAGAGAGTATCCGTACTCTCTTTTTTATACATTTCATTATGCTATATAGATGTCAATTGAGTGTTTTATTGTATTTATAGCTAAAATTATTTATTCAAAAATTTACGGAAATCTCGCAATATTCTAAAACACACATATAAGGCAAACAAAGTAAATAGACTTAAAGTAATGATCTGATTACGTAAAACAATGAGATCAGCTTTGTGAAAAGATTGAATATCTTGAGCTGAAAATTTCACAGTGTCTTGCTGCATATTTTGTGTATTGGTGTAAGTTATATCCTGAATATAGTATTTATCATTGAAGCGTTGTAATGTCACATGATCAATTTTTCGGAAAGGGTGCTGATTGTCTTGGTCAGTGCATAAGGTTTTGAGGTAGTGCTGACAATTTAGTTTGGCGACATAACCCTGATTTTTAATCACGATCCATAACTTTTCATCAGGTTTTTGATTGTTGCTCAATAGGCGATATTCAGTTTGATTATTTGAACTGAATGTTGAACTTTGATCAGGTATTGTATTTGAGCGCGTAAATTCAAGTGTTTTCACGACACATGTCCAAATCAGCATTGCTGTAATTAAAATCAGAACAAAAGCGTAAAAACAACGAAATAACATTTTAAAAGTCATATTGAACATCACAGAAACAGGAGAGCGATTAAAAATCGTAAAGTGCTTAGTTTAACGTGATTTATATTCTGAAAATGATTTTGTGAAAAAAATTGATTGGATTGCATTCATTGACCAAGAAAACTCAGATAAAAGTAGTTTTTATGTTAAAAAATTGGTGGTGTTTCAAAAAGTATGCTGACATTAAATGAAACCATTATTGATGTAAA
>CAXYZD010000140.1:0-6869 GCA_964293455.1 uncultured Acinetobacter sp.
GTTCTTGGTGGTCGTGCGATGGAAATCGTATACAACGATGATGAACTTAAACGCTACTTACGTGATGCGGTTCAAGCATCAAACGAAGCGCCTGTTCTTCTTGACCGTTTCTTAGATGATGCAATCGAAGTTGACGTAGACTGCGTATCTGACGGTAAAGACGTTGTGATTGGCGGAATCATGCAGCATATCGAACAAGCTGGTATTCACTCAGGTGACTCAGCATGTTCTATTCCTCCTTATTCTTTGTCTAAAGAAGTTCAGGATGATATGCGTCGTCAAACCGTTGCTATGGCAAAAGAGCTTGGCGTAATTGGTTTGATGAACGTACAGTTTGCTGTAAAAGGTACTGACGTTTATATCTTAGAAGTGAATCCACGTGCATCACGTACGGTTCCTTTCGTTTCTAAATGTATTGGTGAATCTTTAGCAAAAGTTGCTGCACGTTGTATGGCGGGTCAATCTTTAGAATCTCAAGGATTCACGAAAGAAATTATCCCAACATATTTCTCAGTAAAAGAAGCGGTATTCCCATTCAACAAGTTCCCAGGTGTTGACCCTGTTCTTGGCCCTGAAATGAAGTCTACAGGCGAAGTGATGGGTGTGGGTAAAACGTTTGGTGAAGCATTCTACAAAGCTGTTTTAGGTGCAAATGAACGCTTACCTGGTCTTCCAACGGAAGGCGAAGTGAAGCATGCATTTATCTCTGTACGTCACTCTGACAAGCCACGTGCTGTCGGTATTGCGAAACAGCTAACTGAGCTCGGTTTTAAAGTCATCGCCACTGGCGGTACTTTTGATGTGATTAAAGATGCTGGTATTGCATGTGAACGTGTGAACAAAGTCACAGAAGGTCGCCCTAATATCGTCGACCGCTTGAAAAATGGCGAAATTCACCTCATTATCAATACCACTGAAGGTAAACAGGCTCAAGAAGACTCTTTCTCGATCCGTCGCTCTGCGCTTCAAGGTAAAGTGTATTACACAACTACCTTAAATGGTGCTGATGCAGTTTGCCAAGCTTTAGCGATCAAATTGCCAATGGAAGTATATCGTCTGCAAGACCTTACCAAAGGTTAATTAAGTTACCGAGAAGTCCCGCTACCTCTCGGTGGCGGGATTTTTTCATTTTATAATCCTGTATTTTTTAATACATAACAACTGTGAGGGACAACAATGAAACGTTATCCTATGACACCTGAAGGCAAAATTGCCTTAGAAAAAGAGCTACACCAACTCAAGAGTATTGACCGTCCACGCATTATTTCTGCCATTGCAGAAGCACGTGAACATGGCGATTTGAAAGAGAATGCTGAATATCATGCAGCTCGTGAGCAGCAAGGTTTCTGTGAAGGTCGTATTCAAGATATCGAAGGCAAACTCGGCGCAGTTCAAGAAATTGATGTGAAATCACTTGAACAGAACGGTCGTGTAGTTTTTGGTGTCACCGTGACCATCGAAAACTTAGATACTGAAGAACAAAAGACTTATAAAATTGTCGGTGATGATGAAGCAGATTTTAAAATCAATAAAATCTCGGTCAACTCCCCTATTGCTCGTGGTCTTTTAAGTAAAAGCGAAGGCGATGAAGCAAAAATTCAAACACCGAATGGTGAAGTTGAATATGAAATTGTGAAAGTTGAATATCTTTAATATTTAAACATTAAGCTTTCTGTTTCAGCCCCTCTTTTGAGGGGTTTTGTTTTTATATGACCATAAAATGCATCTTTTTATATCAAATCTGTCATTGTTAAATTTTCGTATTCTATTAAAGTCATTATCAATCACAATATTGAAGAATAAATATGAAAGTAGGACGAGTCAGTCGTACCGCAGAAGCTGCCGCAGCATTACGTGCCAATCATTATCAAAATAGCTCAAATCTGTTTTTTCAGATGAGTATGCCTATGCCATGACAAATGCACGTTGGCGCTTGCTGTTGAATAATTCAATGTTTCGTAAAGTCCTGAATGCTACGCCTGTGAATCAATCATTTGGTAGGCTCACAGCTCAAGTGGTTGCTCGTCGTTCACGTTATGCAGAAGATAGGTTACTCGAAGCCATTGCAAATGGCATACAACAATATATTTTGGTCGGTGCGGGATTAGATTCTTTTGTATTACGCATGGCTGAACAATATCCTGAATTAAAGATATTTGAAGTTGATCATCCTGATACACAAAAAATCAAAATTCATAAGTTAAAAAAACTAGGCACAATTCCAAGTAATGTTGCATTTGTCAGCATTGATTTTGAAAAAGAAAAACTTTCAGATGCCCTGCTGCGCAGTTCGTATGATACCAAAGCACCTGCATTCTTTTCATGGTTAGGTACGACACATTATTTAAACCCTGAAACCACATTGGCAACTTTGCAAAATATTGCTTCAATCGCAAGTTCTAACAGTCAATTGGTGATGGATTATTCAATTGATTATAAAGCATTAGAGGGAATTGAACGAATTGGTAGTTTTGCAATTACTCAGTTTACACGCTTATTAAACGAGCCTTTACTGGGTACTTTTGCATCAGAATATTTACATCAAGCCGTTGAAAAAATGGGTTATATCGTCTTAGAAGATTTATCTGGGACAGAGATCACCGAACGTTATTTCCACCAACGTACTGATCAAATTCGCCACACCCAAGCAACGCATTTAATTCATCTACAGATTGTTTAGACTTTTGAGCGCAGTCCTATAAAATAGAGGTTCCCTCCTCTCTCTGTGCTTAATATGACTGATTCTATTAATTCACCCGTAAAACATTGGTGTGAATTTGAATTTATTTCCAAAACTGTGAAAAATCCAAATATTCATATTAATGGAAATTATTCTTATTATTCAGCATATTGGGATCAGGGTTTTGAGCGTTGTGTAGTACGTTATCTACACGATAAACCTGCAACAGTAGAAAAACCGATTGATCAGCTTTATATTGGCAATTTTGTCTGTTTTGGCGCTGAATGCGTGATTATGATGGGTGGTAATCAACTACATCGCCCAGATTGGATTTCGACTTTTCCTTTTGATACACGTAGTTTTGTCCCTGCTGGCGATACAATCATTGGCGATGGTTGCTGGATTGGCAGCCGTGCCATGATCATGCAAGGCGTAAAGCTTGGTGAAGGTGCTGTGATTGCTACAGGTGCAGTGGTAACGCAAGATGTACCACCTTATGCCGTTATGGGTGGCGTTCCTGCCAAAATCATTAAATATCGTTTTTCTGAGGAAGATATCGAAAAACTACTTTCCCTTAAACTATATGAAATGGATGAAAAGCTGTTTTTAAAAATGCGTGAAAATTTACAGACGGATGATGTCGATGCTTTAATCAATTTTATACCTGCCTAGACCTAGATTATTACCGTGGCTTCAATTCATCTCGACATACAGCTTAAATTAAAATTATTTAATTTTTGGAAAATGTCTAAAGTTTATTTTTTTGATTAAATCAATGAATTCTATCAATTAATCCTGACAAATTTACGTGGTTTTATTCTGTTCATATTCACGCTATGATGAATGTCTAAACAGTTTGAGATAAGAACTGTATAATAATTATTTGCATTCAAATTAGGAGAAAAACCATGACTTATCAAACCATTCTTGTACCGATTGATGGCTCCGAAACTTCACTTTCTATCATCCCACACGTTGTTGAATTTGCAAAAGCATTGAACTGTAAAGTGATTGTTGCCGAAGTTATGACGCTTGATCCTTATATTGCAGCCGAATACCTATCAGGTCAGCAAACCAATATGCTGATTGAACGTGCACGTCAATTTATTGAAGATAATCTAAACACCGCAAAACAAAAATTTACCGATGCGGGCGTACATGTAGAAACGCAAATTCTCGAAGGTGAAAGCATCCATAAAACCATTACTAAAGCAGTTGATAGCTTGAATATTGACTTGGTGATTTTGAGTTCAAATGGTCGTTCTGGCTTTCAAAAATTTATTCTAGGCAGTGTTGCACAGAAACTGGTGACTGAATTAACTGTCCCTGTTATGGTAATCAAAAAGCCCGAGTAATACTTGATTGGCATGTGGTCTAAATTAGTTTTATTATTTAGATCACACATCATTTTAAATAAAACCAAAGTATTTATATTTAAGGCATCCAAGTAAACTGTTTTAAATTAACGCGACCATTCAACACCACAACGCCCTCGCTGAGCAACAATGTCTGCTGAAGATGATCACCATTTTCAGTCAGATGATTGGTACTCATTTTACCTTGTGAATTGATAACACGATACCAAGGAATGACCGCCCGATCATCAATCTGCCCCAACACTCGCCCAACCAATCGAGCATGTTTCGGTAAGCCTGCTAATTTTGCAATCTGCCCATAACTGCCCACTTTACCTTTTGGGATTTGACTCACAACCGCTAAAATCATTTGTGCAAGTTCATTTGACATCTTTAAGCCTCATCTGCATTGACCTAATCTGTAGATTAAAATCAAATTCAAGCGAATGTAATTAGAACCATTTTATACTAGCTTAATGATACATATATTAAAAAACAACAAGAGTAATTATCATGAAACGGACATTCAAAAAGCTCATACTTTCCATTGCTATAACTATGGGAACAATCGGTAGCATTAGTCTCGTTAACCAAACACATGCAGCTTCCGCAACGATTGATATCCAAAGTGTTTTACAACAAGAACGTGCTTGGGCAGGTTTACAAAGTAAGCGCTTAAAAGTAGGTGATATCGATTGGGCTTATAGTGAAGGTGGTCAAGTTGGCAAACCAACAATTTTATTGGTACATGGCTTAGCAGGTAGTCGTGATAACTGGAATCGTTTAGCACGTTACTTAACACCAAATTATCATGTGATTATTCCTGATTTACCAGGTCAAGGTGATAGTAAAGTTGCTGCGGATTTTGATTATTCTATTCCGAATATGACAGAAAAACTGCGCCGTTTTGCAGAAGCCGCTAAAATTGAAAATGGGTTACATGTTGCAGGTCATTCTATGGGTGGCTCAATTGCCCTGTTGTATGCCGCACAGTATCCTGTTGATAGTAAATCTTTATTCCTCATTGATAGCGCTGGTGTCTTTAAATCGGCAAATACACCTTACTTAAAAGACCCAACCTCTTTACGTAATATGATTGTTTCAAAGCCGGGCGATTTAGATCGTTTACTTAAAATTGCCACCAATATACCGCCATTCATTCCTAAAGAATTGAAAGACTCTCAAGAAAAATTAATGATTTCTCAATCTGCCAATACCAGCAAATTGATTGAACAATTAATTTTAATGTCAAAGGTTTATACGCCTGAAACCTTTGCTTTGGCAGCACGTAGTATTGATCAACCTGTGCTGATTGCTTGGGGTGAGAAAGATCAGATTATTAATGTAGAAGCTGCGGCAGAGTTAAAGGGCTTACTTAAAAATGCGAAAGATCCAATCATATTGAAAGGCGTAGGTCATATGCCAATATTGGAACAGGAGCAGTTACTGGTTAAGCCTTATTTAGATTTTTTGAGTACGGTTAAATAATATGATTAAAAAATCCCGTTCGCTCAAAACCAACGGGATTTTTTTAAATTCTATCCATATGATATAGCTACAATCTTATTTTAGAATACAATGATGAAAAATTCATCTTATCAATATTATATAGCTAGATTGAAGTTTTAGGCTACATTTTAAAATATTTAAGATGCTGATATTTAATACTTTATTTTAAAATCACTATAGCTCTAAGTTTTAGTTTAGCTATACCTAAAATACACTTAGTGGATTTACGTGAAAAAGTCATGTAGTTTTATAAAAAACACTCACAAATCATACATATGTAAAATTTTTATAGCTGGATTTAAACTTAACATGATGAACTGGAATAATTAAAGCATTCATTTATTTTCCTTATCAATTAAAATTATTATGTGGTTTTACATATAAATAATACAATTAATTTTATATATCAAGTTAAGGACTCACGCTGAGAACGCTCTTCAAAATATTTAATCATATTTCCAAAATACTCAAGCTCAGCTTCTATTAAATTTTCTTTATCTAATTCTATTGCCTGTTTTAAACCTGGAAATTTCTTAAAATGCCCAGAGTCAAGTAGAACTCGATCTATCAGATCCCGCTCATTATGATAATGATTATCTATCAACCAACAAAGAATAAGTAAATGTGAATCATATTTTGGTAAATGCGCAAATGGATTTAATCGCCCAATTTTATACATATTCTCGCACATCTCAACAAAGCTATAAGCCATTGAGGAGGAAAGGGTGAATTCTAAATCCGTAATACCCACTACACGTTCAACAAGACCATAAAACACGCTTGGTTCAAGTTGATTAATCAATTCAATATTTAAAGGCTGTCTAATAAACACACCTGGTCGTGTTCTAATAATATAATCATAATGCCGACCTGAGTTCAGAGCCATCTTAAAACTTTCATTAATTCCATAGAACATTTTCGCTTGATTCAAACCGCCTCGCCCCTCAAAGCCTGCAGGATTTACAGAAATTAGTTGATGGAATTTTTCATCATTTTCTATAAAAATATTTTCAGTTTTCAGTAAATGAACCAACCTCTCACGATCTGTTTTTCCGTAAACTGGTTGACGAATAATCTCATATAATTGTGGAAATTTATGTCGAACACGTCGGATTTGCCCAACGCCCCTATACTCTTCTGGTGCATTTAACTCACCCTCAGCACCAAATAATCGAATAAAGCTAGGTGTACCACCAATACCTGGCCACAAAGCAGTCTGATCCCAACTATGCATATAAATATCAGCATTCAGAGGCTCAACCAAATTCTCGACTATGCTTTTCAATGCTTCTTCGTGTCCTCGATATACTCCAGAAATACAAATA
>CAXYZD010000141.1:0-6846 GCA_964293455.1 uncultured Acinetobacter sp.
GGCAGAATCCTGATAGGATAAGGGTTCTGTGAAATTTGTCGTGTACAGAGTTAATATATAAAAATATGAATTGTTATGCTATAAAAAAATAAAGTAGGCATAATTTTTGCATTATAAATAATTTAAAGGTGTTTTTATGAAGTTATCGATTGGTTTGAAAGTTGCGAACTCATTGTCGTTGACACCACAATTGCAACAAGCCATTCGTCTGCTTCAACTTTCGAGCCTAGAATTAGAACAAGAAATTCAAATTCAACTCGACAGCAATCCATTGTTGGAAAAATTAGAAGAAGAAAATCATTCTACTGAAAGTTTGGAAACGCTTAAAGAAGAGCAACAAGAAAAGGAATTGTCTGAATCGTTAAATGCAAATAGTTTGCCTGATGAACTACCTGTCGATACCGATTGGGATGATGTCTACACCCATCAATCGAGTGCGATGGAACGCCCTGAATTTGAAGAGCGAGAAGATAATCGTCAGAGTGATGTTTCATTAAAATCACACATGCTTGAGCAAATTAATTTACTACATTTTTCTCCTGTTGATCGTTTGATTGCACATTGTATTGTTGATGCTTTAAATGATAAAGGTTATTTAGATGCTGAAATTGAAGAAATTATCGCTTCAGTACAACATTTACTTGAACAACTTGATTATGAAATTGAAGTCGAAGAAGATGAAGTCATTGCGGTATTAAAATTGATACAACGGCTTGATCCGATTGGCATTGGTTCACGAAATTTGGCTGAATGTTTGATGGTGCAAGTGGCATCATTATCTGATGTTACTGTATTTCGAAAAGAGGCGATGGTCTTGCTCAAACATTATGAGCTTTTGCTTGCTAATGATTTGAATAAGTTAATTAAGCAAACGGGTTTAAATGCAGAAATATTGCGTTCAGCGATTGATTTGCTGAAGACTTTAAAGCCTTATCCTGGTGCAGAGTTTGAAAATAAAGATTCAGATTATCAAATTCCTGATGTTGTTGTGAGCAAAAAAGAAGGACATTGGCATGTGCAGTTGAATCCTGATGTGATGCCTAAGCTTCGGGTCAATCCGTATTATTCAGGCATGATTCGCCGAGCAGATCAAAGTGATGATAATCAATATCTGCGCAATCAAATGCTTGAAGCTAAAAACTTTATTAAAAGTGTTGATGAGCGACATAAAACTTTACTTAAAGTTGCAAGCTGTATTGTGCAACATCAACGTGAATTTTTAGAAATTGGTGCGGAAGGCATGAAGCCTTTAATTTTGCGTGATGTGGCTGATGAAGTTGAATTGCATGAATCAACAATCTCTCGTGTAACAACCAATAAATTTTTACTCACGCCTAGAGGTTTGTTTGAGTTGAAATATTTCTTTTCGAGTCATGTTAGTACAACGGTTGGAGGAGAGGCATCATCAACAGCGATTCGTGCCAAAATTAAAATACTCATTGCCAATGAAAATCCGCGTAAGCCGCTGTCCGATAATATTATTGCTAACTTATTAAAAGAAGATGGAATTGATGTTGCTCGACGTACTGTTGCCAAGTATAGAGAGTCGTTACATATTCCTTCATCATCGGACAGAAAAGTCTTGATCTAAAATTTAAAATGTGGCTATTCTAAAGATTCATTATGACGCATTCACGACATAATGAGTCTTTTTTGTTTTTTTGGAGTAACTGAAATGATTACATGATGTTGATACAGAATTGAGCATAATTTTTGCAATGCTTCTGTCATGGAATTGTTTTGGTTAAGACATTTCACACCCTAAAAAGGGAGAGGGATCGCTTTATGCAAATGACAATTCGTGGACATCATATAACTATTACGCCTGCTATTGAAAATACGATTCGGGAAAAATTTGCCCAAATGACCAAGCATTTAGATCAGGTCAATAGTATGCAGATAAAGCTCAGTAAAGATCATCAGCTTGATAAGCTTTCAAAAAAAGGCAGTGCCAATCATATTGCCGAAGCCATTGTACGATTGCCAGGGGTAGAGCTGTTTGCTCAGGCTTCAGCGGATGATATGTATAGTTCAATTACGCAATTGACGGAAAAGTTAAAAAAACAGTTAAAACGTCATAAAGATATTCAGGGGCAGGCACAAAGTAATTTTCAGCTTTCTGTACAAGAAGATATGCAATTGATTTAAAAATATTTTTAATTGATATTTGAAGAAGAGGCGAAAAGCCTCTTTTTTATTGGTTTTTCATTATACTGTGAGATGAATAATAAATTGAATGGAAAGCGTGGGTTATGTTTGTTGATGGGGTAGTCAAAAGTTATAATACTGAACGAGGATTTGGTTTTATTTCGGTTGATGGTCAAAAAAAAAGAAATATTTTTTCATATTACAGACTGTCCAAACCGTAATATTGAGCCTAAACAGGGTGAGCGTTTCAAGTTTCGTATTGTTGATGATCAAGGGAAATCTAAAGCAGAAAATATTGTTCGTTTAGATATTCAAGTTGAAACTGAAAGACATACGCCACAAAGTCGTGCGAGTACGCGAAAGGATACGACTCAACGTAGAAATGACAAGAAATCAAATTCAAGTAGTGGCTTAGGGGTGACTGTGATTGGATTGTTGGTTATTGTTGGGCTTATTTATATGTTGTATGGTAAATATCAACGTGTTCAATTAGAAAATCAGCCTGCTGAATCTATTCAGCAAATTGCAGAACCTATTCATTCAAATCCAAACAATTATCGTTGCGATGGACGAGTACATTGTTCTCAGATGAATTCCCGAGAAGAAGCACGTTGGTTTGTAAGAAATTGTCCCAGCACAAAAATGGATGGCAATCATGATGGTGAGCCATGTGAAAATGATTCACGTTGGTAAATCTTAGATTATCGATTTGAATTACTATACTCTGCATTTTTATTGATAAATAATGTACTGAATGATGAATTTTAAGTGGAACTTATAGTAAAATACTCGGTTTTTACACTGTCAGTCCCATAATGAGGTCTTTGCAATGAATAGTGAACAGCTCACTGAAATTTTAAAAGCGGCTTTTCCTGATGCAGAAGTTGCTGTCAGTGGACAAGCAGGTAAATTTGATCTTCGCATTGTCGATGATCAATTTGAAGGAAAACGTCCTGTTCCTCGTCAACAAGCTGTTTATGCACCGCTTAATTCTTATATTGCGAGTGGTGAAGTACATGCGGTAACTATTCGTGCAATGACTAAAGAAGAATGGCGCAAAGCCAGTATGTTTGGAGCTTAAGCGTTAATGGATAAATTTGTCATTCAAGGCGGTGCAAAAATTGACGGTGAAGTTCGTATCTCTGGTGCGAAAAATGCCGCTTTACCTTTATTGGCTGCAATGATTCTTGCAGATAGCCCAATTACTCTTAGAAATGTTCCTGATCTGAAAGATGTTCGAACTTTAGTCAAATTGATTGGTGGTTTAGGTATCACCATGAGTTATGAAGGCGATACGGTTGTTGCCGATACGTCTACACTCGATAATCAATTTGCACCGTACGAACTTGTTAAAACTATGCGAGCCTCTATTTTGGTGCTTGGTCCATTGTTGGCGCGCTATGGTAGTGCAAAAGTATCATTGCCAGGCGGTTGTGCCATTGGTTCACGCCCAGTCGATCAGCATTTAAAAGCTTTAGAAGCATTAGGTGCACAAATAGAGGTTGAAGCGGGTTATGTCCTTGCCAAAGTCGATGGTCGCTTAAAAGGTGGCGAAGTCGTCTTTGATATGGTCACGGTCGGTGGTACTGAAAATATTTTAACTGCGGCTGTTTTAGCGGATGGTGTAACCACAATTCGTAATGCGGCACGTGAACCTGAAATCACAGACCTTGCGCAAATGCTCATTAAAATGGGTGCAAAAATTGAAGGTCTAGATACAGATACACTTGTGGTTACAGGTGTTGAAAGTTTACATGGTTGTGAATATTCAGTGGTTTCGGATCGTATCGAAACAGGTTCGTACTTGGCTGCTGCAGCAATCACGGGTGGTAAAGTTAAAACCACACATACTGATCCAAACTTGCTTGAAGCGGTTTTAGATAAGTTTGAAGAAATGGGTGCAGAAGTCACGCGTGGTGATGATTGGATCGAACTTGATATGATGGGTAAACGTCCGAAAGCAGTGAGCTTCCAGACGCTGCCACATCCAGATTTTCCAACCGATATGCAAGCACAGCTTATGGCAGTCAATGCCATTGGTCGTGGTTTTGCTACAATTTCTGAAACGATTTTTGAAAATCGTTTTATGCATGTACCTGAACTTGCACGTATGGGTGCAAACATTCAGATTGAAGGTAATGATGCGGTTGTAACAGGCGTAGAAAAACTTTCTGCTGCACCTGTGATGGCAACAGATTTACGAGCTTCGTTCTCCTTGGTTTTGGCTGCTTTGGTAGCTGAAGGAGAAACAACGATTGACCGTATTTATCATATCGATCGTGGTTATGAAGATATTGAAGCGAAATTACAGGGCTTAGGTGTCCAAATTCAGCGAGTGAGCGAGTAAGTTAATGAGCGATATGAGAAACGATGATCCAAATTTTGACGTAATGGGCAATTTTGATCATGGTTTAACGTTGGCGTTGAGCAAAGGTCGTATTTTAAAAGAAACATTACCTTTACTTGAAACAGCTGGAATCAACTTATTAGAAGATCCTGATAAATCTCGTAAGTTAATTTTCCCAACCACACATAAACACGTACGCATCCTGATTTTACGTGCGTCTGATGTACCAACCTATGTTGAAAATGGTGCGGCGGATATTGGTGTGGCGGGTAAAGATGTCTTGATGGAACATGGCGCACAAAATGTCTATGAACCATTAGATTTAAAAATCGCTGTGTGTAAGTTAATGACAGCAGGTAAGGTTGGCATGGTTCGTCCGAAAGGTCGTCTGAAAATTGCCACTAAATATGTCAATTTAACCCGTCAATATTATGCAAGCTTAGGTGAGCAAGTTGATGTAATTAAACTTTACGGTTCAATGGAATTAGCACCATTGGTCGGTCTAGGCGATTACATTGTCGATGTGGTGGATACAGGGAATACGCTTCGTGCCAATGGTTTAGAGCCATTAGAAGAAATTTGCCAAGTATCTTCACGTTTGATTGTCAATAAAGCGAGCTTTAAGCGTAAGCAAACTTTATTGAACCCTATTCTTGCACAGCTTGAAAAAGCGGTTGCAGAGCGTGAAGCGAAAAAATCAGCAATATAAAATTTGCAGATTAACTAACCGCCTCAGGGCGGTTTTTTATTGTCTAAATTTTAATTTTACAATGAAAATTGATTCATTATAGTAAGAAAAAATTTGAGTCTATTTAAAATGAAATGGCAAAGATAGAATCAGTTGAAATCATTAACCTGAATTTTTAATGAAAATGAGCATAATTTTCCATCAAATGATAGGAAAATGCTTGAATGAACTTGCCCACAAGATAGACAAAACAAGGTAAACTCAATCTTTACAAATTAACTTTGTGGGTAAATAGATGCGCCGTTTATCGACTCAAGAGCCAAATTTTAAGCAAGTCTTTGCTGACTTATTGGCTTTTGAAACCGTGAGTGATCCTGAGCTGTTAAAAACAGTAGACCAAATTATTGCAGATGTACGCCAACATGGCGATGCACATGTGCTGAAACTCACTCAACAGTTCGATCGACATCCAGCGCATCAATTCTCAGAACTAGAACTGACCCAAGCACAACTGAAAGCGGCATTTGAAGGTTTAACGACAGAAGTACGTGAAGCTTTGGAAATGGCTGCCAATCGTATTCGTACATTTCATCAAGCACAAAAACAAGATGGTTGGTCATATGTTGATGAGTTGGGCAATACCTTAGGTCAAAAAGTCACACCGCTTGATCGTGTGGGTATATATGTACCGGGTGGTTTGGCTTCTTATCCATCTTCGGTACTGATGAATGCTGTTCCTGCGCATGTTGCAGGCGTGCAAGAAATTATTATGGTTGTTCCTGCACCGAATGGGGATTTAAATCCATTGGTGTTGGCTGCGGCATATTTAGCAGGCGTACATCGTGTTTTTACCATTGGTGGTGCGCAAGCCGTAGCGGCTTTGGCATACGGAACTGAAACTGTTCCACAAGTCGATAAAATCACAGGACCCGGTAATCGCTTTGTTGCAGCAGCGAAACGCGCCGTGTTCGGTCAAGTCGGTATTGATATGATTGCAGGACCTTCTGAAATTTTGGTGTATGCCGAAGGTAAGAATAATGCAGAATGGTTAGCAATGGACTTATTGTCACAAGCTGAACATGACACTGTGGCACAAGCGGTATTTATTACGCCAGATGAACAACTATTAAATGATGTTGAACGGGCGATTGAAGTACATTTAGCCCAATTGCCAAAAGCTGAAATTGCACGTACTTCGATTGCCAATCGTGGTGCATTGGTTTTGGTGAAAGATCGTCAAGAAGCCATTGATTTAATTAACCAAGTTGCACCTGAACATTTAGAACTTTGCTTAGATGATGCTGAGCAAATGTCAGAAAGCATTCACCATGCAGGTGCAATTTTTATGGGGCGTTATACGCCAGAAGCGATTGGTGATTATTGTGCAGGGCCTAACCATGTTTTACCGACTTCAGGTACAGCACGATTCTCATCCCCACTAGGCGTTTATGATTTTCAAAAGCGTTCGAGCTTGATCATGTGTTCTGAGCAAGGTGTAAAACCACTTGCGAAAACTGCGGATATTCTTGCACAGCAGGAAAACTTAGATGCGCATGCGAGATCTGCGAGATATCGTTATCAGTAATGAGATTAAAAAATCTTTAATTTTAATCTCTGTACACGACAAATTTCACAGAACCCTTATCCTATCAGGATTCTGCCT
>CAXYZD010000142.1:0-6833 GCA_964293455.1 uncultured Acinetobacter sp.
CCAGATGATGACAATGGCAACGTACTGTGGCAAATGCATACAGATGGTGATGACCTGACTGAACCGCATGAAATTGAATATTCACTTGCATTTAAAAGTGAAGAACAAGCGGATCAATGCGCGCTATATTTGTTAAAAGAAGAACAGAAAATTAGTATTTTTGAAGATACTGAAGGTGAAAGTTCAGAGTGGATTATCACGATTTATGTCTATATGGAGCCTGAGCATTCAGACATTGTTGATTTAGAAGAATGGTTTACCAAAATTGCAGAACAGCATGGTGGTGAATATGATGGTTGGGGTTGTATGGCATATGTTTACGATGATGAAGATGAAGATGATGCGTAAATATGTTTAAGGTAGATGCCCTAAATAAAAGATAAAAATTGAAAAGAGATGTTAAACATCTCTTTTTTTTATGGGTGTTTGTGATGGAAATATGAATTAAAAATTAATAAAAATCAAATAATTGTAATAATGTAATTTAATTTTCTGGGAAGAATAAAAATGTTATCATAGTCTTTTGAATTTTAACTTTTAAGGTGGCTTATGTCTTTGCCTCATTGTCCAAAATGTCAGTCTGAATATACCTACGAAGATGCAGATATGCTTATTTGCCCTGAATGTTCACATGAGTGGAAAGAGGGTGAAATACTTGAAACAGATCAAGCCAATATCATAAAAGATGCATTTGGTCATATCCTCGTAGATGGTGATACAGTCACAGTCATTAAAGATTTGAAATTGAAAGGTTCATCATCTGTAGTTCGACAAGGCACGAAAGTCAAAAATATCCGTTTGGTGCCTGATGCAACTGATGGTCATGATATTGATTGTAAAATTGATGGTATTGGAAGCATCAAGCTGAAATCGGAATATGTTAAAAAAGCATAGATGCATACATTATAAAATTATTTTAATTTTAAAAATGCAACAAATTTAGACTGGATTTGTTGCATAAAACCATTAAATATACTCAAATATTAAGTTGAGTAAAGAACAATAAAAATGTCTGAGCACACTATAGATATGCCTAAAATTGAATCAGCAATTCACCCACAGCGCATATTGCAATTGTTTATGCGCCCAAAACAATATTTTCAAGATTTAACACAGTTAGATGGCAGTAAAATTTATCTGCTTGCATACTTACTTGGCGTGTTTTTGGTCATGGATCGTATTGATACGCAAATTATTAAAATACAAATGATGCAAGGGCATGGATATATCAATGATTTGATCAATCATTGGTTAAATTATTGGGGCTTTATTCTCATTGTGGGGATGGTTGTTAGTTTGATTGCATGGCATTTATATGGTTGGTGGTATGAAATTCGTTTGCAATGGAGTGGCGTGACAAAGCCCGATAAAATGTTGGCAAAACAAGTTAATGTTTTACAATGGATGATTTTTGTTATTCCTATACTTCTTGTGACGATTGTACAGACCTTTGTGTATAAAAATTATTATGCAGCGTACAACGCAGATGAAACATGGACAGTCATTATTTCCTTATTGATGATGGTTTATTCTTGTGTGGTGAGTTTTATTGCAGCTAAAACGATTTTTCAGGTAAACCGTTGGGGAATTTTTTGGTTTCTCATTTTACCGTTATTATTTTATTCGGTGATGATTATTACTATAGCCATGATGTTTTTGAGTCAATGATGCTGTAAATAGAAATCAATTTAAGTTGTAATCAAGTTGTTAAAAATAGTTGTGAAAACATGACAAAGTCATTTATATTTCTAAAATGTGCATATTTTTTATTCACATAAAATACAGTCAACTCACAATAGATGTAAAACAATAAGAGGAAAATCGATATGTCAGGATGGTATGAAATAAGTCAGGCGAAAGATGATCAATATCGCTTTGTATTAAAAGCAGGTAATGGCGAAGTGATTTTAACAAGTGAACTTTACAAGGCAAAAGCGTCAGCAAAAAACGGCATTGAATCTGTACAAAAAAACAGTCCTGAAGATGGACGCTATGATCGACTTAAAGCTAAAAATGGCAAACCGTACTTTAACTTAAAAGCAGCAAATCATCAGATTATTGGTACAAGTCAGTTTTATTCGAGTGAGGCTGCACGTGATAATGGCATTGAATCTGTCAAGAAAAATGGTTCATCTGATAAAATTAAAGATCTTACTTTAGAAGAATAAAATTAGTGTAATCATATCAATATGAGTAGAATTTAAAATATTTTAATCATGTTCTATTGTTCTAAAAAGCATGTATTTACATGCTTTTTAGTTTTGTAGATTAAAAAGTGAAGTGCAACATATTTATAATGAGTTGAGTCACTTAAACGAAGTGAAATTTTTTTTAAAAAGTAACAAAAAATAATCAAAATAATTAACATTATTTTATATAAAGTGTTAAATTCATCACATTAAATAAAAATAACAGTAAGAGGTTCATGTATGCGTGTGGAAATTGATGGTAATCATGCGGTTGCACAAGAAGTCCTAGACGTTATTCAGGCTTGGGATCAAGCATTAGTCGGTCAACATGTTGATGATTTAATACAACAATGTGCTGCTGATATTAGTATATTTGATGTGAGTTCTCAGCTTGATGGTGTAACACAGTACAAATCAGAATGGGAAAAATTTAGTCCATATTTTAATGTGCAAATGAAAATTTCACGCCGTGAAGTCCGTATCCATGCTGCAGATGATTTAGTGGTAATGCATTGCCATTCTCGCGTTGAAAATCCAATACTTAAAGGTAAATTAGAGATGCCATGGTGTCGTACAACTTTATGTTTACAGAAAAAAGAGAATATATGGTTAGTGGTACATCAGCATATTTCAATGCCTGTTGATATAATCAGTGGTCAAGCGATTATGCTAAAAGCTAAACCGAAGTTAAGATTAGTTATTTAATATTTCAATGACTTTTTTGATCTGAACAATTTGATCAGGAAATGATGTCGTTCAACTGACCTGTTTCTTTTGATAAATCCTGTTTAAAGACAGGATTTTTTTTATTGATTGAAAAAATATTTTAGACACTCAGTTCACAAAAATTTGGATTTGTATGAATGAAGATATGAAATATTACTTGTGTTCTGTGAGGAGATTTGAAAAAATTCACTGAAAATAAATCAAAGAAATATTATTTATGTCAAATTCCGCTCCTACTCGCCATTCGTGGCTCAAATCTCTTTTACCTAGAAATCCGCATGAGTCACATCGTGTTGCGACTTCACTCGAACTCTTATTTGATTTGATTTTTGTGGTCGCGATTGCGACAGCAGGTGTGCAACTTCATCACAGCATGATTGAAAACCATTTAAGTACAGGACTTGTGCATTACTTGATGGTGTTTTTTGCCCTGTGGTGGGCATGGATGAATTTCAGTTGGTTTGCTTCTGCCTATGACAATGATGATGCTTTTTATCGCATCACGACCTTTGTACAAATTGTTGGTTCACTGGTGATTGCTGCGGGTATTCCCATGGCATTTCAAAAAGATGACTTCGATGTCATTATCGCAGGTTATGTAATTATGCGATTTGGCTTGGTTGTTCAATGGATTCGTGTAGCAGCAAGTGATTTAGAGCGGAGAAAAACAGCCCTTCGTTATGTAATAGGCATTGTAATTGTTCAGATTGCATGGTTATTGTTCCATTTTTCACCCATCGATTTAACTTTATTTATATTTGCAGCATTGGTTTGTGCTGAGTTGAGCGTACCACTTTGGGCGGAAGCTGCGAATCGAACACCATGGCATGCGCATCATATTGCAGAGCGTTATTCACTTTTGACTATCATTGTATTGGGTGAGTCTATTGTGGGTTGTTATAGCGCAATTGCCGATGCACTACAAAATCAGCTTTTGAGTATTGAGTTAATTTTCTTAATGGTTGGTGGTTTGATCATGATGTTTACCATGTGGTGGGCATATTTTGATAATGAAGTGGGTGATACTTTAACCACTCAAAAACGTGTGTTTTCTTGGGGATATGGGCATTTTTTTATTTTTATTAGTATTGCTATGATTGGGGCAAGCCTTGCAGCAGCGGTTGATGTTGCGACGCATCAGGCACATATTTCAGATCAAATGGCGGGTTGGCTCGTGGCAATTCCATTGGTCATTTATACGGGAAGTTTGTGGGCATTACATGAAGCGCATACGCTTAATGGCATGAAAAAATGGTTTTATCCATTAACCACAATTATTGTGCTCTGTATTCCTATATTTTCTCCTGACATTGGTTATAGCGTTTTTGCCATTGGTGTGGTGTATGCCTTACGCTTATTCTTAACCAAGACTTTTTTAATTAAATAACATTAAGCGTAATAAAGTTAAGGTGGCTGTATGGGATTCCATGATTTTTACCGAATGAGTTCCCATGCGGTCATTTGTAATGCATCGGGTCAGATTTTATTGCTCAAAGCCACTTATGCTGAACATGCATGGGGCTTGCCCGGTGGTGGTATAGACATGGGTGAAACCATTCACGATGCATTATTTCGTGAATGCCGTGAAGAGTTGGGTTGTGAGGTTGAGCTTGATTATTTATCGGGTATATATTTTCACAATGCGGTGACTTCACATGCGTTTATTTTTAAGTGCCATTTAAAGGCAAATGCCAAAATTCAGCTGAGTGATGAACATTCCGAATATCGTTGGTTTAATCTGGATGAACTATCTGAAGTGCAGCGTATACGTGTGGAAGATTGTTTAAATTTTAAAGGTCAGGTCTTTAGCCGAGCATTTTAAGTTCATAGATGATCAGAACATGGATCATCAGAAAATAATAAAATGAAAACCATCTTCGCATTTATTTAAAAGCTCATCTGTTCTAAGCAGGATTTTTTAGCTTTTCAATGAGCTCATCAATTTTTTTGGCACGTTTCACTTCATTCCAAAGCAATTTCGCTTCAGGATAATGCTTTGACATCATACCAATCCACTGTTTATAACGCCCGACCATATTGATTTCTTTTTTATACGGGCCACTAAGAAAACGAATTTGCAAATGCACTAATTCATCCCAAGTCAGTAAGGCTTGATCAGTATTTTGACGAATACATTGGGTTAAATCGGGTGTAGTCACTGCACCACGTCCAATCATTAAATCTTCACAGCCCGATTCAAGTTGGCATTGTTTGGCATCGGCATTTGTCCAAATTTCACCATTGGCAATGACATTAATTTTAAGCGTTTCTTTGATCGGTTGTAATACATCCCAAAATGCAGGTGGCGTATAACCATCGGCTTTGGTACGTGCATGTACGGTTACCCATGAAGCGCCAGCATCTTCAATCGCATGGGCATTTTCCATAGTAAAATTTCTGTCCATATAACCGAGGCGCATTTTTGCAGAAACAGGAATATGTGAGGGAATGGCATCACGAACTGCTTTAACCAATTCATACACCACTTCAGGTTCATCGAGGAGTACTGAACCGCCCCGATGACGATTCACTGTTTTTGCAGGACAGCCAAAATTCATATCAATGACAGGTGCGCCAAGCTCAACTGCACGAACTGCATTGGCAGCGAGCATTTCAGGATCATTACCTAAAAATTGCACATGTACAGGTGTACCTGCTGCCGTTTTTCCGCCATTGAGGAGTTCAGGGCAGTAGTGATGGTAAACGTGATCGGGCAATACAGAATTGGTAATACGAATAAACTCAGTTACACACCAATCAAAACTACCTACAGACGTGAGCACATCACGCATGATTGGGTCGGTTAAGCCTTCCATGGGTGCAAGGATGAGTTTCAATGTCGTTACCTGATCTATCAATTTGAACAGGAGCGTTATACGTTTTTTTGCTTAGGATGTCTAGGTGAAGTATTTTTAAATAAAATAAATTTGTTAAATATAAATGGTTTATGCTTTAATTGAATGAATTATTTAGGTTGTACTATAAAACTTTTAATGATTTTTTCTGATTGCTTTTGAATCAATTGCCAATCTTTTAAATGTACTCTTTTAAAATGAGCATTTAAAAGTACCTTTATTTCAGGTTCCATAACCCATTGCATAAAACATGTTCTTGCTGGTGCAACATCTTTATTAGAACAGCGTATTAATGTGGTTACTTTGCCCTGTTCATTTTTCTGGATATAAAGATCTTTTGTTTCCTTATATTCATAAAAATTTATCCATTCAGGATGTGGAATATGTTTTTCCAACCCATGTTCTTGTTTATTCGATGGGATATATATCGATATATAATGATTTTCTTGAATATTTTTCAATGAGCTTACTTTAGTGTCCAAAGTCGAATTAATAAAAGCGGCTGTTAAATTACTCTTATAGCTATAGCGTCGACCTGCACTTACTATAACATGTACCCATTGACTATCTGCCATGTCTCTTTCTGCATCATATTGTTTTGAAGCGTCTTGTGGTGCTTTATGGTATCTAACCAATACTAAGCCTGTGGGATATTTCATTTCAAAACCAAAAGCTGTGATGATTGAATCAAAATTACGTGGTGGGGGTTCATATCCTTTCCTTCGATTTTCAGGATTTAATACTGGAGAATCTTCATATTCTAGATCACTGGCTTCTTCACCCAAAAGCACAGATTTTCCACCTAAATTTCCAACTCTATATGGTAAACCATAAGGTCCTATCGGTCTTTTAAACTTTGGTTTTGTAGGCTCTTCTGTCTGCTGATTACAACCTGTGATGAACAGTGTCACTATCAATAGACTCAATATTTGTCTGTTCATAAAGTGATATTCCTCATTATTTTTAGGGGTAATAACATAGATTTTATTTTTCTAAATTTCTAAAATGAATATAGGGTGTGTTGACATTTCCTGCTCATAATTCACTCTATAACGGTAACCAT
>CAXYZD010000143.1:0-6828 GCA_964293455.1 uncultured Acinetobacter sp.
GGAATCTGTGCACCATGAGCAATGTGATAAAAACCACTTTTAATGGTTTGTGCTGTCTTGCGTGTGCCTTCAGGTGCAATAGCAATCCAAATTTTGTCACGCGCGTTGATAATATTTACAATTTGTTGAGTCAATCCATGCGTAGAATTTCGCTCTACAGGAATAACGCCAATCCATTCAAATACACCTTTAAAAGGTGATTTAAATAACGTATCTTTGCCAAAAATAGTGACATTTAAGCCGAGTCCAAGTAGTGCAAGAAAGGCATATAAACCATCATAATTGGACGTGTGTGGTGAAATAATGGCAACGGCTTTGGGTAAATTGGGAAATTCACCTTCAAAGCTCCAGCCTTGGGCAAGAAACAAGTTTTTAAAAACTGTTCGACTGAGCTGTGTTCCACGTGATGGAACTTGATCGGGCAATATTGGAAAATTTTTTGTCATTTTAATTATGATGATCTTGAACTTTTGAATAGTATAAGCCTATGTTGTATTTTGAATTATTATGAAAAGGTAACCAATCGAGTCATATTTTTATTGAGTCATATTAAAAATTATTTATATCATGTTAGATGTATAAGCTTCTGCTCAGACTAAGACAATATTCATTTCACCAAAGTACATGACGACCATGCAAGAAAATAGGCTATAGAAATAGATAATGCAAAAAAATACTCAATTGTATCTGCTGCTTTTTTCATTGTATTGGGCGCAAGGTTTACCTGTGGGTTTTATGACCCATGCATTGCCTGTAATTTTACGGGCACAAGGGGTATCTTTGGCGCAGATTGGTGGTTTTGGCTTACTCATGTTGCCTTGGGCGATCAAAGTTTTGTGGGCACCGTTGGTTGATCAATCAGGAATTTCTCGCATTGGACATTATCGCAGTTGGATTTTACCCACTCAATTGTTGACTGTGATGATTCTCATCTTTTTGTCTTTTTTACCCATTCAAGCTTTAAATCAGCCAAGTTATTTATTGGTATTTTTTGTGGCTTTATTTGTGATGAATAGTACAGGTGCGACGCAAGATATTGCCACTGATGGTTTGGCGGTGAGTATTTTAAAAGGTGAGCAACAACATTTAGGTAATATGTTTCAAGTGATTGGTTCTCGCTTGGGGTTTATTGTTGGGGGCGGTGCGATTTTATGGGCATTAGATTGGCTCAATTGGCAAAGTACATTTCTAATTTTGGCAGGTCTGGTGGCACTCAATACAGTGCCGATTTTATTTTTTAGTGAAAAACCGAAAGTTTCAATGGCTTCATTACATACGAAATATCTGATTGATCCTAAAATACAGGGAACACTTGGACAGCGCTTAAAGCATTACTTACGTTATTTTACTCATAGCCGTGTGATGCTCAGTTGGCTTGTAGTTTTGTGCTCTATTAAAATTGCTGATGGTCTATCGGGTCCTATTATTAAACCTTTATTGGTCGATTTAGGTTTGTCTTTGTCACAAATTGGTATTTATATCACCATGCTTGGGGCCTTAGCTGCCTTGTGTGGAGCGGGTTTAGCAAGTTTTGTATTGAGTAAAATGTCACGTGCCAAAGCCCTAATTCTATTTTCAATCCTTAAAGTGATCAGCTTAATAGGATTTGTTTGGTTGGCTTTTTTACATGAACAAGGACGGATTATTCAGCCTGAGTGGGTTTATTTGATCAATGCACTCGAAGATATGTTTGCAGCCATGTTACTTGTCGTGATTTTAACCTTAGTGATGCAATACAGTCGTAAAGAATATGCCGCAACAGATTTTACTTTTCAGGTGTCACTGATGGCAACGGTTGGGGGCGTGCTTTATACCGTGAGTGGCGTTGTGGGAGATTATCTGGGATATGCCAACTATCTTTTTGTGATTTCCATTATAGCTATGCTTGCTTTGATTCCTCTTTATGAATGGCTATGCATTGAAAAAACTCAAAATATTGAATAGAACGGCATCAAAAAATATTAGAATGTTATAACATAGGGTTGGTGGGCGAAACTTAAGTATAAAAACAAAGTGTAGCTAAAGTGTTTAAGTTATTATTTTATAAATAAAAATAATAATTAAATTGGCGAATTAAGTTGTTTTTAAGTTTCAGGAAATAAATTAAAAGATAACAGAAAGGCAGTTGCGAAACGGATGAAGCATAAATTTTTAGATATGATTAAACAAAGAAAATTAACTTTGTCTTTAACAAACTTCAATCTGATGGTTGCTGTGTGGTTAGGGTTAATATTAAATTTTTCATTTTTAAGCAAAATTCAGATGCTTACCCCTTATCAAGGGGTTCGAGCTTATGCTTTTATTGGGGCAACAGCAATTTTATTGATTGCACTATATAACTTTTTTTTACAGATTTTGGATTGGAAATGGACGGCTAAGTTTTTTGCTATTTGCTTAGTGTTTATAGGTGGTTTTAGCTCTTATTTTGTCAATTCATTGGGTGTGATCATTTCTCCTGATCAAATCCAAAATATGATGCAAACGGATACATCGGAAGCAGTCGATTTATTGTCTTTACGCTTTGGGCTATGGATTTTATTTTTTGTTGTTTTTCCAATTGTAGTTATTAGTCGTATTCAAATTCGTTCTGAAACATCGATACCTAAAGTTCTGTTGAAAAAGATATTCAATACGGTGGCATCTTTGGCATTGATTGGAAGTTGTCTTTATATCTTTTACGTCGATTATGCGGCAATTTTTCGTGAACATCGTGATTTGAAAGGGATGATTTCACCACAAAATGTCATTGGCTCTACATTTTCGTATTATCATAAAAAATCACCCAAGAAAAATTTACCGCTTGTACCTTATGGTGAAGATGCACATTTGGTTGAAGAAGTATCGAATCAACATTTACCAAAATTGATGGTTTTGGTGGTAGGTGAAACAGCACGTGCAGAAAGTTTTTCCTTGAACGGTTACGGTCAAAATACAAATCCTGAATTGTCAAAACAAGCAGGTTTGATTAACTTTAGCCAAGTCAGCTCTTGTGGTACGGCAACGGCTGTTTCAGTACCTTGTATGTTTTCTGGAATGAAACGCACCGATTATAATGAACAACTTGCAAGCCATCGTGAAGGTTTACTCGATATTGCACAGCGTGCTGGTTATAAAGTCACTTGGATTGATAATAACTCAGGGTGTAAAGGGGCATGTGATCGTGTAGAACAGTATGTTATTCCTGAACCATTAAAGCAAAAATGGTGTAAAGATAACGAATGCCAAGATGGGATGTTGGTCGATGCATTACATAGTTATTTGAAAGCAATTCCTGTAACAGATAAATCACCACGTTTGATTGTGTTACATCAAATGGGGAGCCATGGTCCAGCGTACTATAAACGTGCGCCGAGTGAGTTTAAGAAATTTATGCCTGAATGTTCAACCAATGCGATTCAAGGTTGTACGTCAAAAGAATTGATCAATGCTTATGACAATACCATTGTATATACCGACCATATTTTAAGTCAGGTGATTGATACATTGAAGTCACAGACCAATTATCGTACAGGTTTCTGGTACTTATCTGATCATGGTGAGTCGACAGGTGAACATGGTATGTATTTGCATGGTGCGCCTTATGCGATTGCACCAAAACAGCAAACACATATTCCAATGGTCATGTGGTTTTCTGATGCATGGAAAAATATGGCATCGCCACAAATTCATTGTTTAGCAGAGCAAGGCTCGGCAACTTTAAGTCAGGATAATTTATTTCCAAGTATGCTAAGTTTGCTTGATATACAAACGCATGTGATTGATCAAAATATCAATATGTTAAAAAAATGTAGCTTACGCAGTTAATCAAAAAAATATTCAGGAACACAACCATGACTAAAATTCTGATGATTGAAGACGATTTTATGATTGCAGAATCCACGATGACGCTATTGCGTTTCCATCAGTTTGAGGTGGAGTGGGTGAACAATGGTTTAGATGGTTTAAAGCAACTCACACAGAATGAGTTTGACTTGGTATTACTTGATCTTGGTTTACCGATGATGGATGGCATGCAAGTGCTCAAACAAATCCGTCAACGTACAGCAATACCTGTATTGATTATTTCTGCAAGAGATCAGCTGCAAAACCGTGTAGAAGGACTGAATCTAGGGGCAGATGATTATTTGATTAAACCTTATGAGTTTGATGAATTGATTGCTCGAATTCATGCCTTACTCCGCCGTGTCGGTGGAACGATACAACAAGCAACTGCTGATAGCATATTAAAAAATGGGGATGTGATCCTTGATGTTGAACAACATATTGCCAAATTGAGAGGTGAAGAGGTTGAACTTTCAAACCGTGAATGGGCGATTTTAGTACCACTCATGTCACATCCCAATAAAATTTTCTCCAAAGCCAATTTGGAAGATAAATTGTATGACTTTGATAATGAAATCAGTAGTAATACAATTGAAGTCTATGTGCATCATATTCGTTCCAAGCTTGGTAAAGACATTATTCGAACCATACGAGGTTTAGGCTATCGTTTAGGTCAAGCACGGAATATTATTTAGGTGATGCCTCGTCATTATTCACTGAAGAAAAGACTCATTGGCTTTACTTCAGTGTTTTGCATCCTTTTGGGGTGCGTTCTTGTTTTTACTGCATATAAAAGTGCGCTTCACGAAATTGATGAAATTTTGGATGCACAGATGGAATATCTTGCAGATCGTGTCGCTGTGGATGCTCGCCCAATTGAAAGTCATTTCAATATTCATAAGCGTTACCAAGAAGAAGATTTGTTTGTGGATGTTTGGGAATATGCTAAGCAAAGTCATTTGACGCATGAACATCATATGTTGGTTGAGCCGAAGCAAACAGCAGGTTTCTATACGCAACAAACAGAAAGTGGCATGTGGAGAACGTATGTCATTCCAACCGAAAAATATCAAATTCAAGTCAGTCAGCAGGAATCGGTACGTCAGCATTTAGCCATAGAATTGGCAGGAACCATGTTTTTGCCTTATTTGCTCATTACGCCATTTGCGCTGTTAGGCTTGGCATTGGTTATTCGCCGTGGACTCAAGCCTTTAGATGACTTTAAGGATGAGTTGATACAGCGTAATTCTAATTCACTTGAGGCAATTCAACAGCAGAATTACCCTGAAGAACTCATACCTACAATTCATGAAATGAATCATTTATTTGAACGTATTTCAATGTCACAACAGGAGCAACGACAGTTTGTTGCGGATGCTGCACATGAATTACGCACTCCCATTACTGCATTAAATTTACAAACCCAAATTTTACTGAGCCAATTTCCAAATGAAAATAATTTGCATAATTTGAGCAAAGGGCTTGCTCGTATGCAGCACTTGGTTGCACAGTTATTGGCGTTGGCAAAACAAGATGGTTCACTGAGTGTGCAGGCACAACCTGCGGTCTTACAGTTGAATGATGTTGCCTTAAATTGTGTTGAACAATTGATGAATTTGGCAATGGAAAAAGAAATAGATCTTGGTTTTGAGCGTAATGATCCAGTGCGAATGATCAGTATTGAACAAAGCATTCACACCATTGTATTTAACTTGATTGATAATGCCATTAAGTATACGCCACCGTCAGGAATTATTAATATTTCAGTGTTTCAAGATGCTGAAGGTATGGCATGTATTTTGATTGAAGACAGTGGACCGGGTATTGATCCTGCATTATATGATCAAGTTCGTAAGCGTTTTTATCGTGTGCATCATCATTTGGAAGTGGGTAGTGGTTTAGGTTTGTCAATCGTTGATAAAGCCATTCAGCATTTGGATGGTGAGTTAATTTTGTCTAAAAGTGCTGATTTAGGCGGTTTAAGCAGTTTGATCAAACTACCGATGAAATATGATCTACGTTAAAAAAATAATCAATAAAGTGCTATTTCATTTTCAAGTTTATATATCAGTCCTGTAAAGATTGGTCTGATGGGTTTTTGGGCTGAATAGATTGTTTTTGTCGTTCAAAGAATTTATGGAAGTAGGCGTACAACAGCGTGTTAAAACATAGAATCACCCATCCTGTCCATAAGTTGTGACTCAAGAAGTGTGCACCACGCATCATCTGCCCCCAACCCATCATAAAACCAAGCGCAAGCCCTGCAAGTAAATAAAACCATGCTCGTTTAGGTTGAATCAGTCGAAAGACAAAAAAGCCTGTGATTAAGGCAAAACCTGTACTGGCATTCCCACCAGGAAAACAATGTCCATGTGTGGCAGTAAAGTTCCACATAAAGCCAGTTGCCGTTTTTTCAACCATATCCCATGGGCAAGCATGTGAAGATTGAGATTTTAAAACGCTAATCAGTGCAGTAGATAAGAGACTGACCATAAACATATAGCCATATAACCAACGGCTAGGCTTAAGTTTTTCGATCTTAAATGAAGCCAACCATAACATTAGAAATGATACATAAACCACAATGAGTAGGTTCTTAAAGACCTTATGATTGAGATGTACTAAATACCAATTGTCACGTTCAGTAAAATTCCCAAATTGATCCATCCAAGGGTGGATTAATGCAACATCAATTTTTCCATCGACAGGGAAAACATAAATCAGAATAGCTAGGCTAAAGATCAAGATTGCACTGATTCGAAGCATAAATTTTTTAAAATCAAAAGGCATGCGCATCATTCAATAATTCTATATTGGAATTATTATTGCCAAGCCTTAACAATAGCTTAAATGCTATATGATTTTTTATGAACTGAGGAGAAACATCATCAGGTGTGATTTTTATCTGATGATGATCAATATTTTATACATTAAATATATATTAAAAAATCAAAATTAGGGTGTGTTGACATTTCCTGCTCATAATTCACTCTATAACGGTAACCA
>CAXYZD010000144.1:0-6812 GCA_964293455.1 uncultured Acinetobacter sp.
TGCAAGTAAGCAGGAAAGAGGAAACTTACAGCCGCTAAGCCTTGTAGTTTTGGGAGAGACTACAGGGCTTTTTTATGTCTGATTGTTTTGTGACTATGAGCTTACGTAAAGTGTGATGAATTTTACATTTTGTGCGCTTTCGCTTACATAACTATACGCAATATGCGACTTTCGTCTAAATTTATTTGTGGCAATATAACAGACATAAGGAAATACCATAGTAAGAACATGGAACGTATCAAAATAATGTGAATGATCACAAATGATAAAAATAACAATAAATTAAACAACAACAAAAACAATAGAAAAAACTACAGCGTAAAGAAAAGCCCCTGATAGAAATATCAGGGGCTTTTTCTTGAGTGTTCAATATTAGACTTGATCAAGTATTTTTAAAGATATCATTTTAAACTGGGTCTGTTTCCAAATGATGCGTACCAAATAAAGAACGGCGTTGATCTTTCACAATTTTTGGGCATTGATTGGAAATTTGATACAGTACTTTAGCTGTTGCAGCCAAGTGTGTACCGACCACAGATTTTCCTGTCGTTAAAAATGAGACGCTAATATCACGTTCAGGGTCAGCCCAACACAGCACATTTGAAAAACCCAAATGTCCAAATGCCTGACCTGTCATTGGTCCAAAGATACCCACAGGATTACTACCGAGCATTGGACCCAGTGCGTAACGCATAGGTACAAGCAGACTATGGTCAATGGTGGTTTTCGATGTCGGTAAAGTCGCACGGAAGACCGTTTGAGGACTTAAAATTTGCTGACCTTGATAATTGCCACCATTGAGCAGCATTTCAAAAAAACGATTGGCTTGTTCAGCACTGGTATAAATGTTACCTGCTGGACAGACCGTATCCATAAAACGATGATCATTGGTCACATCGACTGCCATTTGTAAACCACCACCAAGCACACGGTTTAAATATAAATCTGTACCTAAAGCAGGGTGTAGACCTGTAGATACATTCTGTGCGACCAAATGGCGAAACTCAGGCTTTAAACCATAGTTAAAATATTGCATACCCATTGGCTTTTCAATTTGTTCATGCAAAAACTGACGAATATCTTGTCCTGTCACACGCTCAATGATTTCTCCTAAAATATAACCTGCTGTGACCGCATGATATGCCAGCTGATTTCCAGCAGGTGCAAGCGGTTTGGATGCATACAATTCTTGCAAGATACGTTCTTTATCAAACAGTAACTCAGGGGTAACTTCAGTTTCTACACGTGGAATACCGCCACGATGTGATAACAAATGGAAAATGGTGGCACGGTGTTTTCCATTTTGTGCATATTCAGGAATGTAATGGCTCACAGGGTCCAATAAATTGATTTCACCAGATTCATCAAGTAGATGAATAAGCATAGCTGTAATCATTTTAGAGGCAGAAAATAAGCAAACAGGGGTATCTACATTCGCAATTTGAGCAGTGTTCGATAGCCCATCTAAGGTATTACCTTGAGCATAGCCCAAACTACGATTAAGAATAATCTGTCCTTTACGACGTATGCACAGATTAATCAGTGGTGAATTACCTGTTTTATAAAGATTTTCCACACTGTGCCAGATGGTTTCAATTTGCTTTTGAGTCATGCCACCTGCTTCAGCAGCAACTTCGTGTTGAATATCGGTAATAGCACTCAAATCTTTGGGTACATAACAGGTATTGCTTGAAAATATTTTCACGGTTACATCCAATGTCATTTTTTTTTATTGATGCTTAGTGTGCCTGCCACAATACAGAAAGTCAGTGTCTAAATTGCCCTTGATGATGTCATTATTGCAAATCCTTTTATCGGTATAAATTAGAAGAATTGAGCTAGATTTTATGCAATCCTTTGCAATCTAGAGGCAGTTCCTTTAAAATAGTCCGCTGCTGTAGTGATGCACGGCAGTCAAATTAATTTTGAAGAATTAATTTGATTCGTATCAAAACTTTTTATATAAGCATCTCGGAGAAATCGAATGGCTTTAACAAACGCAGATCGCGCAGAGATCATTGCAAAATTCGCTCGCGCTGAAAACGACACTGGTTCACCAGAAGTTCAAGTAGCTCTTTTAACTGCGCAAATCAATGATTTACAAGGTCACTTCAAAGAGCACAAACACGACCACCATAGCCGTCGCGGTCTTATCCGTATGGTTAACCAACGTCGTAAGCTTCTTGATTACCTTAAAGGTAAAGATGCTACTCGTTACAGCGCATTGATTGCTGCTTTAGGTTTACGTCGTTAATTCGATTTAAACTTTTATTTTCGGATTATTGCATGTTAAGTGCTGTATTACTGAAAACTAAAGTCTATCTAGCTTTGACTAGATAAATGAGAAGGGGCGATTATTCGCTCCTTCTTTGTGTTTAAAAATCATATATTTGATCTGGTGAGGTCGGCTTCTAAGCTTTGTCATTTATCAATACGTCCATTGGGGTGGATAATATGAATGCCAAACCTTAGGGGTCTCCACCAGAAGAAAAAAACAGGAAAATTATATGTCAATGTTTAATATTATTCGTAAAGAATTCCAATACGGTCAACACAATGTTGTACTTGAAACAGGTCGTGTTGCTCGTCAAGCAAACACTGTTGTTATTACAATGGGCGGTGTAACTGTACTTGTTGCAATCGTAGCTCAGCCAAAAGCAAAAGCAGGTCAAGACTTCTTCCCATTGACTGTTAACTATCAAGAAAAACAATATGCTGCGGGTCGTATCCCAGGTGGTTATGGTAAGCGTGAAGGTCGTCAATCTGAAGCTGAAACTTTAATTTCACGCTTAATTGACCGTCCAATTCGTCCATTGTTCCCAGAAGGTTTCTATAACGAAATCCAAGTGACAGCAACTGTTATTTCTTCTGACAAAACGATGGATGCTGACATTGCTGCAATGATCGGTACTTCAGCTGCAATGTCGATAGCAGGTGTTCCATTCCGTGGTCCAATTGCAGGCGCACGTGTTGGCTTAATCAATGGCGAATACATTCTGAATCCAAACCACGAACAATTGAAAGAGTCTGATCTTGATCTTGTCGTTGCAGGTACAGAAGGTGCAGTCCTTATGGTTGAATCTGAAGCGAAAGAGCTTTCAGAAGACCAAATGTTGGGTGCTGTGCTTTTCGGTCATGATGAAATGCAAATTGCGATTCAAGCGATTAAAGAATTTGCAGCTGCTGCTGGTGCAGTTGAATCAACTTGGGTTGCTCCAACTAAAAACGAAGCACTTCTTGCTCAATTAAAAGAAGCATTCGAAGCTAAAATCTCTGAAGCATATACTATTGCTGTTAAGCATGACCGTTATGCAGCATTAGATGCACTTGAAGCTGAAGCTGTTGCACAGTTCGTTCCTGAAAATGACGAAACTGGCATCGCGAATGACTTAAATGAATTATTTGAAGATCTTAAATACCGTACAGTACGTGACAATATCTTGTCAGGTAAACCACGTATTGATGGTCGTGATACCAAAACTGTACGTGCAATTGATGTACAAGTGGGCGTATTGGGTCGTGCACACGGTTCAGCATTGTTCACACGTGGTGAAACTCAAGCGTTAGTAACAACGACTTTGGGTAATACTCGTGATGCGTTAATGGTTGATACATTGTCAGGTACAAAAACTGACAACTTCATGTTGCATTACAACTTCCCTGCATATTCTGTAGGTGAAACAGGTCGTGAATCTGGTCCTAAACGTCGTGAAATTGGTCATGGTCGTCTAGCACGCCGTGGTGTTCAAGCCGTTCTTCCACCAGCTGATCGCTTCCCGTACGTAATTCGTATCGTTTCTGACATTACAGAATCGAATGGTTCATCTTCTATGGCTTCTGTATGTGGTGCTTCATTATCACTTATGGATGCAGGTGTTCCACTTAAAGCACCAGTTGCAGGTATTGCAATGGGTCTAGTGAAAGAAGGCGAACGTTTCGCTGTTCTTTCTGACATCTTAGGTGATGAAGATCATTTAGGTGACATGGACTTTAAAGTAGCCGGTTCTGCAAACGGTATTACTGCACTTCAAATGGATATCAAGATTGAAGGTATCAATGAAGAAATCATGGAAGCTGCATTAAACCAAGCGTATGCAGGTCGTATGCACATCCTGAATGAAATGAATCAAGTGATTTCACGCGCTCGTCCTGAAATCTCTATGCATGCACCTACATTCCAAGTGATCAACATCAACCCTGATAAGATCCGTGATGTGATTGGTAAAGGTGGTGCAACCATCCGTGCAATTACTGAAGAAACTAAAGCTGCAATCGATATCGAAGATAACGGTACAGTTCGTGTATTTGGTGAAACTAAAGCGGCTGCGGCTGCGGCTGTTGCAAAAATCCAAGCGCTTACTGCTGAAATCGAGCCTGGTACAATTTACATGGGTAAAGTGATTCGTATCGTTGAATTTGGTGCGTTTGTAAACATCCTTCCTGGTACGGATGGTTTACTTCACATTTCTCAAATCTCAAACGAGCGTATTGCGAACGTGACAGATGTATTGGCTGAAGGTCAAGAAATTAAAGTACAAGTTGCAGATGTAGATAATCGTGGTCGTATTAAATTAACAATGAAAGACATTGAACAAGTATAATTGTTGAATGTTTAAATTGTAAAAAAGAGCCTGCATTATGCAGGCTCTTTTTATGCAAAATGTAAGCGTAGTGATCACGATGATCATATTATTTTCAGACATGACGCTCACATAATAATAGCAGTACAATGCAGATGATCATTCGTAAAATATGTGCTTGATCAATAAAAAAAGATGAACGATGATTTGAGTATATCTATGCAGATTTATTATTTTTATGCACATTCTATTTCACAGCAGACCTATATTCAGTCGCAACCGCTTATGGGTACGGACGCTGAATTTACATGGGTTGATTGTTATCGGGATGATGTCATTAATCGCTTAGAGCAGTGGCAACAAGAGGTATATGACTGTACTCAAATTAGATTGAATGAATTACATATCAAAGATATTCAAAATATCGAACATCCATGTACCTTTGATACGATGGATGATTATGATTTATTGATTTTCCGTAAATTAATTACACCAGATGATCAAATTTCAAATAGTGAAGATGCACTTGAAAAACATGAACAAATTTTTGGTCTAACCACAACGCCTGTTAGTTTTATAACAACCAGTAATTTTTTAATTACGGTACGTGAACGTGGAAACCATGCTTTAGAAAATTATGCTTTACGTGTGCAGATGATCGCAGCGAAACCCGCAGATGAACAAAATAAGCCACGTAAACTAGCATCTTCAGCCTTAGATTTACAATTACGTTTACTGAACAGCATGGTGGATGATTATCTTGATTTACGTGCACCGTTGACGAAGCGTGTTGAATTTTGGCAACAGGAGCTTTTGCAAGGTAATCGGCGATTTACCCGCTGGCAACAATTGTTTCAAGAAAATATGGCTTTTCAACAGGTGGAAAATTTGTGTGAAGAGCAGATTGATGTATTGCAAGAATTACGTGGCGAAATTATTGAAAATCATGGGCATATCAAATCTAAAAAAAGAGTCGAAAAGCAAGATATCATTTTAGTTCGAATTAATGATTTAGTCAGTCATGTTGAGCGTATTCAAAAATATATAGCACGGCTAAATACTGCAATTCAGTCTGCGATAGATTTGCATTTTTCTGCTATTTCGAATCAAACCAATGAAAATATGCGTATTTTAGCGATTATTACAGCGGTCTTTGCCCCACTGACATTACTCACTGGGGTGTATGGAATGAATTTTGATTATATTCCTGGTCTAAAAAATCCAATTGGTTTTTGGGTGATGTTGAGTTCAATGCTCATCTGTACCATTGTGCTACTCATCTATTTTTATCGACGACATTTGGTCGGACGAGGCGAGCGCAGTGTCATCGATATGCTTGCACAGCAACATAAAAATCAACATGTCAATTTACTCTGGTTTCTAGATTATGAACCCATCAAACAGACGCTTAAAGAAGTTGAAAAAATAACTCGCTTAAAATGAGCGTCTGTAATGTATTGGACGTCTATTTTTACTGCGGCGCTGCTTTTTGTAAGATTTGATATAGCTCATCTTTAAGTTTTAACTTTTTCCGTTTCAGCATTTCAATATCTTCTTGAATATGGCTGAGTGGATTGAGTTCCAACTGTGCAATATGTTGATCAAGTTCATGATGATCGTTAAAGAGCCGAGAAAAATGCGGATCGTCATGGCGTAGTGTGGTGACAAGTTCCTGATATTCAGGAAACATATGTTTAATTTTTTTATTCACGACTTTGGAATTCATGGAGTGGAATAACCTCTTCAAATAAGACCTGGAAGACAGAACAAACATCATGACGGTTAAATGTTGAACTGTCATCCGACTTTAACAATTTGAAAAAAATTAGTGATGTTGCATGTGTATTTGTTTGGCTTGTTTACGTAAAAGCTGAACCTCATCGAGTAAGTCCATCATCATAGCAACCGCTGTAAAACTGGCATCAAAGTCTCGTTGTAGGCGATATGCTTTACGTGCTCTGAGTACATCATCACCAAAAAATTGATGAATCCGTTCATCGGGTCGTGCAGGTAAAATTTCATATTCAAGTAATTGTAGTACCCATGTTGGGTTTTGACCACAGGCTTGAGCAAAATGTTGTAGATCAAAACTGAGGGTTTCATCCATAATTTCTACGTCTTGAGTACCTTCGAAAATAATTTCACGATAATGAATAGTCGTCATAATAGTTTTCCTTTTAAGTCGTTGTTGTCATTGTCAAACAGGGATATACACCTAAAACGATATTGCTT
>CAXYZD010000145.1:0-6709 GCA_964293455.1 uncultured Acinetobacter sp.
AACATCTGTTAACTAAAAAAACCTTTTCGCATCATTAGTTATTTTTGTCAACTTAATAACTTCTTTAGCTTATTAAAATCTGTTAGTTTCTCATTATGTTTATTTTCATAGCGTTTAACTAAACGTTTAAAACTTTCAACTAAAAAAATACCTGACCCACAGGTTGGATCTAAAACTTTTATATTGTAATCAGTTTGACCATTATTGACAGGGATTTTTTCATTTAAAATAAACTCTACTAGTGAAGGGGGAGTGTAATAAGTTCCAGTAATTTTTTTTAGAGAAGGATCCGTTTTAAATAAAAAACTTTCATAAATTTCACTTAATAATTCTATTTGAATAATACTAAAATCAAAAACACGCCAATCTTCTAACAGGTTCATTTGAGATGTATTACGATTGCCACTAATAAAACACTGTTTAACTATTTTTAATTGATTTTTAGTGATGTTTTCATCATTACTAACAGAGAAAACATTCCCATTAAAATGGTTTTCTAGCTTTTTGAATAGCTTATAAGTAGACTCAACATCGTCTAAAATGTCGAAATAAGATGAAGCCCCTTCTTTTATCTCTGAATAGAGGTTGCTATCGGTAGCTTTCCTATCCTCAAGGTAAAGTAAGAAAAGAGATCTTAAGATTATTTTATGAATAAAATTAATTTCTAGATTATCTTTTTTTAGTTGCTCTGTAGTATTTATAAGGCTTTCAACTAAATATTTATCTACTCTATGTTGAAGGTTTATTTTGTCTCTAATAAATTTTGCTTGATCCAAAGTCCAAATAACACCAGTATCAATAGCTACTTTAGAGAATAATGTATTAAGTTCTTGAATTTGGTCTTTATCATTATAACTGTAAGAACTAATTTCAAGAGTTTTTAATTCCTTGTCGTAATCTAAGCCTTCTTTTTTCTGTATTACAGGCGTTTTTGTGCAATTATATATTCTAATTTCAGTATCAGAATAAACATAAAGAAATAAAACTTTATTGTAATTCCATGCTTTTCTATGGATATTACTAATTGTTTGAAGTGTTTCTGAATCAAAAGATGAAACTTTCTTAATGAAAATAGCCGGAAAAGCATTCTTATTTTCATCATCGATATTAATATAAACGTTGTCTATACCAAATTCAGAAACCTCATTTAAAATATGAGCTTCACTCTCCAATAACATTTTGTTATCAGATTTTAAATTAATTGAGTGTTGTAAGTTAAGCTCTTCTAAAATATTCATCAGTTTAAAAATTCATTTAATAAGTGAATCCAGAATTTATATATCTTTGTGAAATATAACAAAAAAATGTTATATTTTCTAGTGTTAATTAAGTTAAAAGTGATGGCTAGTTTTTATACTGTCGCACTTGCTGCTTGAATCCGCCATTTAAAAATCATCTACTTCTGTAGACTTATGAATAAGTTTTTAAAGCGATTTTTCCATTCATCTGGTGTGGCGTATAAATGTTTTATTGCAATCATTTTATGAATGAAACTATCACAATAGAGTGCCCATTTTTTGATTCCTTTGGCACTTTCTAGCTCAATGCAGATTTTTTTTATCTGTTCGTTTGTTAACTTATGCTGTGTAAAAATAACAAAAGCACAAAATTTTTCATGATTTTTATTTTTATGTATATCGATGAGATAGGAAAAACCATTTTGATTTTTTAAGTCTAATTTTAAGAACAATAATTTTCGCCCTTTTTCATAATCAATCCATGAAGGATGTTTTTGTTTAGGCACAAGTTTTTTGATTTGAAGCAAATTAATACTCGCTATCATTTCACCATGTTCATTAATTGCAGACAGGTGTTCTAGAGGTGAGTCTATTTCTGAAGCAAGTTCTTGGAGAGATTGAATAATATATGGAATATCAAAGCGCTCATCTCTGCTAGGCGGTGTATCTGTAGTTTCAGATTTTTTGATCTTAGTATTTTTATTGCCATAAGGTTCATCAGATGATGTTTCTACATCTTTTGAATTATCTGAATAGGGATGATTGGGCATACCAACTTCAATTAGGTCATTGGTTGGTTCGTTAAAAGAATACTTCAAAATATCTTGTGTATTTCCAGTTTCCACATCAGAACGCTTACGGTATTCACCACTTGTTCTTGATGGTGGTTTTTGTGTATTGATACGCTCATTTTTATTTTGACTTTTTTCATGTGGACGAGGGTTTTTCTCATCAGGTTTTGAAACAGTATTGGTAAGGTCTTTATTGACATCAATCATGTGATCATTAATAGGATCAAATTTTTTCACTCTAGTAATAAAAAAACGTGTCTTATTGTCATCTAGCCAAATTCCTTCTGCTTCAAGAAAAAGCTTTGTAGGGTGTGGCGGATATACAATAGGATATCTAGTGCCTGTGCCATGCTGAAGATGATGAAACTCAGTAATTTCCATACTTCGTTGAATTTTATCGACTATCGTCTGCACATATGGATTTAAGGCTAGATTAGCCAGAAAAATAATTGCTGTTTCGCCAATATCTTCATATGGCTTTCTGATTTTTATTTTATATTCAATATTATCATTTTCAACTTCTGTTGTATAAGATTCTAAAAAGCGGTTAATGATAGATTGGCTTGAAGTGCTTAATAAGAGTGCCCGAATATCCTTCCGATTGACGAATAAGCTATGCAAAATATGAATTGAGGAAGTGATGACTTGAGTTCCATCATTAGAATGCATTAAGCAGTGATTCACTTTCCGATATGAATCATTGGTGTATTTAGTGAATGGGTAGCCTTCTAGAACATAATCAACTTTATTGGGGAGAAAATAGTTTTTTAATGGAATGTAGTACTCTGAGGTATCAGGAATTTTATCTGAAAGTTTTATGTTCCTCGGTTTATTATTAGTGAAGTCGAAAGAAAATCGTTTTGTGATGAGTTTTCCTGAAAATCTATAAATGTGATTGGTCAGAACATTTCCGTCCCAAATACTGCCATGTTGAACAGCATCAAGATCAAGTACGGGAACAAGGAATGTTGAGCACTTATCTAAAAATAACCATTGATCACTTTTTCTAATCTCAATTAATAACACTTCAACAAAAGGATTAGTTGAGTCGTTGTCTTCGTTTCGAACGAGTCCACCATATCGATAAACCACTCGACTAATATTATCATTTGGGAAACAGTCAATAGTCGTTGTTTTGTCATTATTAACAGGCATATATTTTTACAAAATGAAAAATTAAAGCTTATAGATAATATACTTTTTATTCTTGCTCTAGTTTATTTGTGTAAACTCTGATTTATTTGTGGAACTGACAGCCACCACCCACCAAAGCCACAGCCGATGCCGTATGATGGGGTGCGCGAAAAGGACGTTGCCCAAAACTATGTTGGGTGCTGGCAATAGAATAAATACTGGCAACTTCCAAATTTTCTTGTGCTGTTAATGGCGGTAAAATGCCTGAAAGTCGTGACGCGAGTAAAGTTTTTCCTGTGCCGGGAGGTCCTTTAAATAAAATAGAATGTCCGCCTGCTGCTGCAATTTCTAAAGCACGCCGTGGACGCAATTGACCTTTGACATCAGCAAGATCGAATTTACAGTTTTGGGTTAAGGGAATCTCAGGAGATGTGGTTTCATTAATTTGGTGAATATTGAGAAAATGTTCACATACTTGCTTTAAATGATGTGCTGCAAAAACTTTAAAATGAGGTAATTGAGCAGCTTCATCGGCATTTTCAAGTGGTAGCATGAGTTGGTGCTCGGCCTGTTGACATGCCATTGCAATAGTTAATGTCCCTGAAACAGGGCGTAAATGTCCATCGAGCGCAAGTTCACCAATAAACTCAAAATCATCAGTCACATTTTCAGGCAATTGCCCTGATGCAATTAAAATACCGAGTGCAATCGGTAAATCGAGCCGAGAACCATCTTTGGGTAAATCAGCTGGTGCAAGATTAATGGTTAAGCGTTTGGTTGGAAAAAGAAATCCACTGTTGATAATCGCAGATCGAACACGATCTTTGCTTTCTCGTACAGCAGCTTCGGCTAAGCCAACAATCGTCAGTGAGGGTAATCCCTGACTTACATGCACCTCAACTTCAATTTGAGGTGCATGTAAACCGAGCAAACCTCGGGTATAAATTTTTGCAAAAGACATTATTATTTTCCATTTTTGCTTTATTTTTAATCATATTGGTTTTTATTGCACTGAAGTTGTGCAATTTATTCATTTTTTATTTTTGTAGCTGTGTTTCGAGCTGCATAAGCTGTTGTTGCAATTGTTCTAAACGCATATTGGCATTATTGAGTGCAGTCTGCTGTCGTGTAAGTTCATCTTTTGAAACCAAATCCATTTTGCTGACGGCTTCATTGAGTAGAGCACGAAGATTATGTTCAAGGTCTTTTTTCGGTTGATCAACCTGTTCAAGAATGGCGTGTAAAAGGGTTTCAATCATTGGCGTTCCACAAATCAGTTTGTTACATCGGGGGCAGTGTAGCATCGCTTAAACGATGACCAAAGCACTAACTCATTTCTATGTGATGAATTGACAAAAAAATATAAAAAACAATTATAAAAACTATATTTTTTAAAGCTCAAAGTCTATCTTCGAGTATACAATAGAGTCGATAGAATGTTTCTGTCAGATTTATCGGGCACTCCCCAACCGTCCGAAATTTTTGGCACGAAAATTGAACATAAAACCTTACTGGTCATAAAAGCCGAAGGAAAATAACATGAAACTCGTAACTGCAATTGTAAAACCATTTAAGTTAGATGACGTGCGTGAAGCACTTTCTGAAATTGGCGTCCAAGGAATTACCGTAACAGAAGTTAAAGGTTTTGGTCGTCAGAAAGGTCATACTGAATTATACCGTGGTGCTGAATATGTCGTCGATTTTTTGCCGAAGGTAAAAATTGAAATTGCGATCAGCGATGATTTGGTTGATTCAGTCATTGAATCGATTACCCGTGTTGCAAGCACAGGAAAAATTGGTGATGGTAAAATTTTCGTTACGAATCTTGAACAAGTGATTCGTATTCGTACAGGCGAAACTGGTCCTGATGCTGTTTAAGTTGGCATAAAGTTTGCTTGTTATGTATAACGATACATAAATCAAAAAAAATGGTTGGGGAATCAAATGAAAAAAATGCTGCTCGCGCTTAGCTTGTCTGGCGCACTCCTTGGTGGTTCAGTCGCCTGGGCTGAAGAAAGTACCTCTGCACCGACTTCAACTGTTGCAACATCAACAGATCAAACCGTTGCAATTGCGACAACATCTTTGGAACCCACACCTGCTGTTGCAGCTCCTGAAGCGGCACCTACTGTTGAGCCAACTGTAGATACAGGTGATACAGCATGGATTTTGGTTTCGACAGCATTGGTTTTGTTGATGACCATTCCGGGTTTAGCCCTGTTTTATGGGGGTATGGTTCGTAAGAAAAACGTTTTAAGTACCATGATGTTCAGCTTAACAGCAACCATTGTTGTGAGTTTGGTTTGGGTAACTGTTGGTTATTCGTTGGCATTCTCAGGTTCAGGTGCTTACTTTGGTGACTTGTCCAAAGCTATGCTCAATGGCGTGTCTTTTAATGCACTCAGTGGCACGATTCCTGAAAGTTTATTTGTTATTTTTCAAATGACCTTTGCCATTATTACTGTTGCAATTTTAAGTGGTTCTGTTGCCGATCGTATGAAATTTTCTGCTTTCGTTGCCTTTATTGCTATATGGGTCGTCTTGGTTTATGCACCTATTACCCACTGGGTTTGGGCGGCTGATGGTTGGTTATATAAAGCGGGTGCATTAGATTTTGCTGGTGGTACTGTCGTACATATTAACTCGGGTGTTGCAGGCTTAGTCGCAGCGTACTTACTTGGTAAACGTATGGGCTTAGGTCGTGAGTCAATGGCACCGCATAATCTGACGTTAACTGTTATTGGTGCAAGTTTAATTTGGATCGGTTGGTTTGGTTTTAACGGTGGTTCTGCGTTGGGTGCAGGCGCTCGTGCGAGTATGGCAATTTTAGTCACTCAAGTGGCAGCAGCATCAGCAGCATTGACATGGTTATTGGTTGAACGCTTCGTTCGTGGTAAAGCTTCAGTTTTGGGTGGTGCTTCGGGTGCAGTTGCAGGTTTAGTGGTGATTACACCAGCCGCAGGTTTTGTCGGTGTAGGTGGTGCATTGATCATGGGCGTGGTTGGCGGTGTAGTTTGCTTCTGGGGTACAACATCATTGAAACGTTTATTAAAAACAGATGATGCTTTGGATGCATTTGGTCTACACGCAATTGGTGGTATTGCCGGTGCAATTTTAACAGGCGTGTTATATAACGAAGAAATTATTAAAGCCGCAAATGTCGTTTTAGCACCAACGATGATGGAGCAACTTTGGGTACAAGTAGAAGGTGTTCTTGCAACTATCGCTTATAGTGCCATTGTAACTTTCATTATTCTTAAAGTGATTGATCTTGTGATTGGTATTCGTGTTGAAGCTGATGATGAGCGTATGGGTCTTGACTTGAGTCAACATGGTGAACGTATCGAATAACGATATGTTACTTCAACAATAAAAACTATATCTTGTGTGAAACAGCCCATTTGGGCTGTTTTTTTTCTATATGTTGCGTAATGCTCAACAAAATCTAGATTTTTTGCTACACTTGATCATTCCATAAGATTTGTTCAATAAAACCGCTATGCATTGTCCATTTTGTAACACCGCAGACAGTAAAGTGATTGATTC
>CAXYZD010000146.1:0-6691 GCA_964293455.1 uncultured Acinetobacter sp.
ACGCAAACTGCATTTTCACAAAACCGCTACTATGCACGTTTAGATGGTGACCGTGAAAATGGGGTTATTCGTAATGCAGAACATGCATTTTCTAAAGATGGTGGTTTGGCTGTACTTTACGGCAACATTGCATTGGATGGTTGTATTGTAAAAACGGCAGGCGTTGATGATTCAATCTTGAAATTCAATGGTACAGCCCGTGTATTTGAAAGCCAAGATACGGCTGTTGAAGCGATTCTTGCGGGTAAAATTGTGGCAGGCGATGTAGTTGTGATTCGCTACGAAGGTCCACGTGGTGGTCCGGGTATGCAAGAAATGTTATATCCAACCAGTTATTTAAAATCGAAAGGCTTAGGTAAAGACTGTGCATTGCTGACGGATGGTCGTTTCTCTGGTGGTTCATCAGGTCTTTCAATTGGTCACGTTTCTCCTGAGGCTGCTGAAGGTGGCGCGATTGCACTCGTTGAAGATGGTGATCGTATCGAAATTGATATTCCAAACCGTGGTATTCACTTAGCAGTTGATGATGCAACCATGGCCGCTCGTCGTGAAGCGCAAGAGGCTAAAGGTTGGAAGCCTGCGGAAGAGCGTCCACGTAAAGTATCGAAAGCCTTGAAAGCCTACGCAATGCATACCACAAGTGCTTCTCGTGGTGCGGTACGTGATGTTTAATTTGGAAAATTAAGACGACTTGAGCTATACCGTCTGATTAAAAAACGCATTCTTTGGAGTGCGTTTTTTATGCTGAAATATTTTTCATGAATGGATGAATGTGGTTGAAACAAGTACTTTAAAGTGAATGTAATCATTGAAATTTAGTCAATGAATTGCTATAAGTTTGTGGTGGGCTTCAATATTTTGTAAAGCGTCCATCTTGAATGGGTGCTATGCTTGAACACGTTTTAAACGAATTTGATTGTATTCAGCGTTTCCCTGTTCAAAATTTTATTTCGAGGCAAAAACTCATGTCACTGCTACGCCGTTGGTTTGATCCAATCCGATCGAGTTGGTTCTATAAAAAGCCAATACGTCAGGAGACTCTGCCGACGGAACAGGGACTGCATATTTATTTACGCTTAGATGATGTCTATAGCTATTTGACTGTGCAACAATTAACACAACTCGATGATATTCTGATTGAATCTTTAAAACCGTTAAAAGTGACGATTTCAGATACTGCTGAAGAACCTCCTAACGGCATGAGCATGGACGAGTGGAGAAGCTATAGTTTAAATGATGCCAAAATTTTAGCCAATCAGCATCGATTTGGTTATGATAATGAAAAACCCGAACAACCTAGCGCAGAAGCATTACAACAAGCTGAAACTATTTTAAGAAATACACCGCTTACAGGTCAAAATTTTCTCTATTTACTTGAAGATGTTTTTCACATGTTGTGGCAACAACAATATGGCAAATTACGTACTTTGTATGTCATGTCGAAACAACATCAAAAACCCCAAAATTTACCTGAACGTATTTTTGATCATACGCCTGTACTTGAAAGCTATTTTTATTTTGGTGGGCGAAAATATCATGCTGTCGATGATTTACTCCGCTTAACTCGCCGTTTAAAACAACAAAAATTACTTATTGATAATCCAATTTTCATGATTGATCATATTGAGTGGCGTGAGCATTTACTCAGTGATGCAGAAGAGCTTGCCGAGATTCAAGCCATGCACCCTGAACTCGATTTATATATTGCGCTCGAAGATCCAATTAGTTGGTTATTGTTGGCATATATTAAAGAAGAACTTGCCGATTATTATAATATTCAACTGAACATTTTTCCGTTGAGTTATCACGGTCGTGATGCCTTTGATTGGGCATTGGCAACTCGTTTGTCTAAGCGAACCGAAGTTAAATTTACCCCATTTTGCCGCCCAACTGCTGACAGTATTTTAAAGATCGCACAGCTTTATTACAGCGTACCTGAAGAGCAGCAGATTGATGCTATGTACACTATTTTGCAGGCTGTCTGGACCAAAGGAAAAGATTTTTCTCACAAGCCACATTTACAACAGATGCAACGTGAATTGGGTGTGGAGCAACTCACTGAACTCAATATTGCTCATTTACTTCAGGAAAATGATGCACGTAGTGAAGCAAAACATCAGCCTGATTTTCCGATACTCGAATTAAGAATCGATGGAAAACAATATACCTTCAATAGCCTCTATCGTGTTTGGATGATTGAAAGTATATTCAGTAAGGTACTTGAGCAAAAATATAAAGCAGAAAACCAATCGGAACATCGTCAATAGGATAATGATTTAAGAATGAATAAAGAAAAATGTGAAAACTTAGAGCAAGCTAGAGCGAAAATTGATCTGATTGATCAGGCACTGATTGAGATGATTGCAACCCGTCAGTTTTATATCGATCAAGCGGTTCGTTTTAAACGCACAGCAGAAGAGGTTCAATCGCCTGAACGTGTGCAACAAGTGATTAATAAAGCCCGTGAGCAAGCCATTCAATTACATACCGATCCTGATTTGGTAGAAAAAATTTATCGGGAAATGATTCAGCACTTTATTCAACGTGAATTAAAAGAAATTCGTCCATAAAAAAGCTGTTGCATCATGCAACAGCTTTTTTATTTTAAACATCCCGACCTTTCAATGATGAAAGGTCGAAAGTATTTTAAATTTATTCACCTACAGTGAATGAACGCCCGTTATTTTGAACTTCCCAAGTGCCAGATTTACGGAAAGAACGAGCAGATAAATACGTGTCCTCCATAAATTGTAAATATACAATTTGACCATCTTTAACTTTAGCTAAAGTAGAGAATGGCGAAGTAAATTTATAACCTACTTCTACTGACGTATAAGTAAACTGACCAAATACAGCGACATTTTCACCTTCACCAAATAACTCAGTGATTTGAAAGTCATTCACTTCCCAATACGTACCAACATTTGAGAATGTATCGATATAAATTTGACGACCTTTACGTACGCCACACCATGGTTCAATAGCTTCAAGTTCTTTATTTTCAAAACTTAAAGACATGTAAATTGCATCTTCGGCAACTAATTTTTCTGCAGCATTTTGAACGCTATCTTTAGATGAATTGGCAAGAAATGCAGCAACGACGTCTTTAGGATTTTTAGTTTTTAATGCATTTTCAATAAGATCATTTGACATTTGATTTATCCGTTAATGAGTTAAAATAAAAATTATTAAAATATTATGGTGTAGTACATGTCCAAAAATGAAGATGGCACATGATATAGAGAATATCAAAAATAGGACATTACTCACATATCATAGTATAAATGTAAAATATAAAACATGGTTGTGATCTAAAATTTAAGTTTAAAATGTACTTATTTTATTGAATTATAATAAATTATTTGAAAATTGAATTTGTATATATTTGTTCTAATTCAATTCGTCAATATTCATAAATTTCTCTTCAATCTTAAATTATTTAAGCCTCAATTTTTTATTGAGGCTTGTTACCGAAAATAGTGATTTTCAAATTTAGATCAAGTTGTAGTATGTCCTCACATTGCAGAGGAAATATGATGATTGGATTTGTAGTTGCTGTCTTTGCCATTGCTGGAATGATTAAAGGCACGATTGGTCTAGGTTTACCTGCGGTGTCGATGGGACTGTTAACTTTAGTCATTAGTCCTTTTCAAGCGGCAACATTGCTGATAATTCCATCTATAGTGACTAATCTTTGGCAACTGTTTGCAGAAGGGCATGTAATACGTCTCATCCAACGCTTTTGGTCCTTATTATTGGGAATTTGTGTCGGTTCGGTATGGAGTATTTTTCCAACACTAGGACAAAGTTCTTCGGGCTTTCACAGTGAAGCATTATTGGGTGGAATGTTGGCACTGTATGGCTTATATGGTTTATTTGCTAAAAATATGCCAAATTTTGCACCACATGAAAAATGGCTGTCGCCAATTATGGGTTATTTGGGCGGTGCTTTGACCGTTGCAACAGGCGTTGTAGTGATTCCAGTTGTGCCTTATGTGCAATCTTTACAATTAAAACGTGATGATTTAGTCCAAACTCTTGGGCTTGCTTTTACGGTATCGACCTTTTGTTTGGCTGCTTTCTTACATTTAAATCCTATTGAAAATACGCCTATTGATTACAAATTATCGTTGATTGCTCTACTTCCTGCATTGATTGGAATGTGGGCAGGGACAAAACTTCGTTACCGTATTCCTGAGCAAAAATTCCGTAAAGTATTTTTCTGTGGTTTAGTCATTTTTGGTAGTTATTCCGTTTTACATCAGTTTGGTCTGCTTTGAAACTAGTTATAAATGATTTTTCTGTGCAAGTAGAAACTGTGAAAAATGTTGATAGGATAAGGGGAGTTCATCAAAATTTTTCGCAGCGAGTAAGAGTTTACGATTTGCCCATTCTCCTACAAGTTCAATTTGATGAAAGTGATATAGAGTGTTTAAACGCCGTGCAGCACGTTTGGGCATGATAGCAATGCCAACACCATTGGCAACGACTTGGGCAATGGCAGCAAAATTGGGTAGTCTAAGCCGATATTGAATTGCACAATTGAGCAATTTGGCTTGGGTTTCAATCGATTGTTGTAGAGAATGATATTGCATTAAACCGACAAAAGGATAATGCAAAATATCGATTAAATTAAGTTGTTGTTGGTTTTTGAGTTCATGCAATGGTGGACAAATGAGGACCAATGGATCATCTGAAAATTCGAGGGTTTGTAAGGCTGAATGATGAAAAAAATTTGAAATCAGCCCTAATTTTGCTGTGCCTTTTTCGATACTTTGAATAATTTCACGACTTTCAGCTTCTTGTAGGTCTATTTGAACATGCTGATTTTCGACCAAATATTGTGGCAGTAATATAGGTAAATATTCACTTTGTGCAGAAGAATTACACCAAAGCGTCATTTGAGCTGTCATGCCTTCGGCATACGGTGACATGGCTTGTTCGAGTTTCTTTGCTTGTTGCTCCAATACTAAAGCTTGCTCTGCAAAAGTTTGTCCTGCAATGGTGAGTCTTACCCCAGTGGCATGACGAGTAAATAAATGGGTTTTATAATATTGTTCTAATTTTTTGATGCGTTCACTTGCTGCTTGTAAAGAAATAGCCGAACGCTCTGCACCACGCGTTAGGCTACCTGTATCGATAATATTTAAAAATAATTGCAGGTCAAAAAAGTCTAGGCGCATAGAGATCGGTCATTTAAATAGCCTGTGATTGGTATCATTTTACCCAAAGTTGACCATAAAAAAGTAGATTTATGACGATCAAAATAAAGCTATAAAAAGAGCAGCCTGATGGCTGCCTAAAAATTCACAATGTATTATTTTGAAAAAAAATTATTCTGATTTGTCGGCAAAACTAAAAATCCAATTTAAAAATAAAGCTGCAAATGTAGCGGTACCAATACCACCTAAGTTGAAATCACCAAATTGCAGGGCAAAATCACCTGTTCCTAAGATAATCGTTACAGCGGCTACCATTAGGTTTTTATTTTTGGAGAAATCAACTTTGTTTTCAATCCAAATTTTCGCGCCTGCAATAGTAATCAAACCGAAGACTACAATTGAAGCACCAGTTAAAATTGCCGTTGGAATGGTATGGATAATGGCACCGAACTTAGGTGAAAAACCTAAGAAAACAGCAAAAATACCCGCAATCACAAAGACAATAGTGGAGTAAACACGAGTCACTGCCATCACACCAATATTTTCACCATAGGTGGTCATACCGGGTGCGCCTACACCGCCTGAAAGCGTGGTGGCAATACCATCAGCAACAAAAGCTTTACCAATTTGCGCATCTAAGTTTTCACCAGTCATTGCGCTCACCGCTTTGATGTGACCTAAGTTTTCAGCCACTAAAATGAGTGCAATTGGTGCAATGATCAGCATTGCGTTGACATCAAAAACAGGTGAGTGGAAGGTTGGCATGCCGAACCAAGCCGCTTGTTGAATGGGGGTGAAATTAATCGGTGTACCATTGCCCAAGACATTCGAGACAATGAAATAGATCAAATAGGCACTGAGCAAACCGACCAATAATAATAAGCGTTGTAATAAACCTTTGGTAAATACCGCAATTGAGCCCATACACAGTACAGTGACCAAAGCCATCCACATATTAAAGTTATTGCCTGAGACACCTTTGACGGTAACAGGGGCAAGGTTTAAACCAATGATCATCACCACAGCACCTGTCACGACAGGCGGCATAAGTTTTTCGATCCATCGTGTACCTGTTGCCATCACAATAAAACCGAGAATCGCATATAAGATACCACATGCCATGATGCCGCCAGCAGCAGTCGCAAGGTTGAGGTTAGGCGCACCTGTACCCGATGCTGCATAGCCTGTCGCAGCAATGACGACACCAATAAAAGCAAAGCTTGAACCTAAATAACTCGGAACACGTCCGCCAGTGATAATGAAAAACAAAATGGTACAAATCCCTGACATTAAAATGGCAAGGTTTGGATCAAAGCCCATAAGGAAAGGAGCAAGAACCGTTGCACCAAACATGGCAAATGCATGTTGAATACCTAAAACTACACTTTGAGCGGGAGGAAGATACTCATTGGTACCGACAGGGCGAGCATCAACGCTGCCTGAATAAGGTTGCCATTTTGGGAACCAACTGGACATAAAATGAGCACTCTAAAAACAAATTTGGAACATCATACGCTTGTTTTTAATAA
>CAXYZD010000147.1:0-6627 GCA_964293455.1 uncultured Acinetobacter sp.
TTAAATTATTTTTATCTCTCTATTGATGTCATAAAACACAATGTCATGGAATCAATATTTAAATTGATGATGCAATCATCACTGCAAAAATCATCATTAAGAGGATTCAGACAGCATCATTTCCTGTCGGTAAATTTGCTATAGTGTTAATAGATTTGGGGACATAACAAATGCATTTTAATTTCGAAATTGATACCACATGGTGTTTAGAACAATTATTTAAAGACGGAAGAATCTCTGAACGAGACAAATTATTGGTTCAAACCACGCATAGGCAACGTGAGCAATTACGATGGCATCCACTACAATGGATTGCAAATTTTAACCTCAGTGATTTGGAAAAACCGCAAAATCGAATGACCCTTACGGCATTGAGTCAATGGTTATCTGCCAAAGCTGAGTTACCTTTTTATGTGATTGATCCACTTAAAGCCGATGTATCGGCATTGACTGGCGTGATGTCACAAGAATTTGCGCTTCGCAATAAAATTCTTGCTGTGGAATGTAGCGCAGATAAAATTCTTATCGGGTCGGCTCAACCTTTTATCACGGATTGGGTACATAACTTAGAACGTAGTTTAAGCCCAAAAAAAATCGAACGGGTTTTTTTAAATCCTGAGCAATTGCAACGCTATTTAACTGAATATTATCAAGTCAGTCGTGCGGTCAGCTCGTCACAAAAATCAGGCTTACATGGCAATGAAAATAAAGGTGTCGAAGCACTTTTACAATTGGGCGATACACAAAACCCCGATGCCAACGATCAACACATTGTCAAGTTGGTCGATTGGGTTTTACAGTTTGCCTTTGAACAAGGTGCAAGTGATATTCATCTTGAGCCACGTAAAGAAAATGGTAAGGTCAGATTTCGTATCGATGGTGTATTGCATACTATTTATAACATGCCAGCAAATACGCTAACTGCGGTAATTTCACGCATTAAAATTTTAGGTCGTATGAATGTTGCTGAAAAGCGAAAACCACAAGATGGGCGCTTAAAAACACGTACACCCAAAGGTATAGAAACTGAATTACGTTTATCGACCTTGCCAACGGCATTTGGTGAAAAGTTGGTAATGCGTATTTTTGACCCTGAAGTTTTGGTCAGAAGCTTTCAACAACTCGGGTTTGATGAACGGCTGCTGAGTTCTTGGCATGCACTCACGGCGCATAGTCACGGTATTATTTTGGTGACAGGCCCGACGGGTTCGGGAAAAACTACAACGCTTTATTCATCATTAAAAGCGTTGGCAACGGAGCAGGTGAATGTCTGTACCATTGAAGACCCAATTGAAATGCTAGAGCCGAGTTTTAATCAAATGCAGGTCAATCAAGGCATTGATCTAGGTTTTGCTGATGGTGTACGTGCCTTAATGCGTCAAGATCCTGACATTATTATGGTTGGAGAAATTCGTGACCATGACACAGCAAACATGGCAATTCAGGCTGCATTGACAGGACATTTGGTGCTTTCAACGCTACATACCAACGATGCACCTTCAAGTTTGACCCGTTTACATGATTTGGGTATTCAACCTTTTCTAACTTCGGCAACCATTTTGGGTGTATTGGCACAGCGTTTAGTGCGTAAGCTGTGTCCACAGTGTAAAAAACAAAGTTTGATTAATTCGCAAGAATGGGAACATTTAACCTTTGATTATATTATGGAAATGCCTGAACAAGTCTATATGCCAGTAGGCTGTGAAGCATGTCGACAAACTGGTTATAAAGGACGTGTTGGGATTTATGAGTTTATGCCAATCAGCCTAGAAGCCAAACAAAAAATTAGTGCGGAATGTACTTTAGATGAACTTCGAGCGCAGACCAAAAAAGAGGGTATTGAGCCGTTGAGAATCGCAGGTGCACGTAAAGTGATGGAAGGTGTAACCACTTTAGAGGAAGTATTGCGCGTTGTGCCACTGACTTAATATTTTCTTGAACTGAATGCTTGTTTGAAATAAAAAAACGGTGATGGATGACATCACCGTTTTTTTTTGAATAGTTAAAAATGCAATCTATTTCATTGGATTGATTTTAATGAACTAATTTTTAGACTCAGGTGGTGTCATGCCAAACTGTAAATACGCCTGATTGGTGGCAATACGACCACGTGCAGTCCGCATTGCATAACCTTGTTGAATTAAGTAAGGTTCAATCACATCTTCTAAAGTACCTGAATCTTCCGCCATTGCAGCAGCTAACGCCTCAACACCCGCAGGACCACCATCAAAACGTTCTAACAACATGGTTAAATAACGACGGTCTAAAGTATCTAAACCATCTTTATCGACATTCAGCATATCCAAAGCACGCTGTGCCATTTCTTTGGTGACTTCACCTGTACCTTTGACTTGAGCATAATCACGCACACGGCGTAGTAAGCGATTGGCAATACGAGGTGTACCACGCGCACGACGAGCAATTTCAACCGCTCCATCATCGGTCATGGGAACATTCATCAGGTTTGCTGAACGAGCGACAATATGCGTTAAATCTTCAACTGAATAAAACTCAAGACGTTGCACGATCCCGAAACGGTCACGCAGTGGAGAAGTCAATAAACCTGCACGAGTTGTGGCTGCAACTAAGGTGAATGGCGGTAAATCCAGTTTAATTGAACGAGCCGCAGGACCTTCACCAATCATAATGTCGAGTTGGTAATCTTCCATCGCAGGGTAGAGAATTTCTTCAATGACAGGTGAAAGACGATGAATTTCATCAATAAATAAAACATCACCTTCTTCAAGATTGGTCAGCATTGCCGCCAAATCGCCTGCACGTTCGAGTACAGGCCCTGAAGTCGATTTTAGATTTCCACCCATTTCACGGGCGATAATATTGGCAAGTGTGGTTTTACCCAAACCTGGTGGACCAAAGATCAGCGTGTGATCAAGTGCTTCGCCACGACCTCGTGCTGCGCCAATAAAAATTTCCATTTGCTCGCGTACCACAGGTTGACCAATATAGTCATCGAGGGAAGTGGGGCGAATGGCACGATCAAAATGATCTTCGGGTTTTTCAGAACCACTGATTAAACGGTCTTGCATTGGATGATTGATCTAACTCTTATAGCGTTAATTTATCAGGATTGGCTTATTTATTCATCGACTTTAAAGCAGCACGAATAATATCGCCCGCTTCAGTAAATTCGCCTTTGGCAGCATTCACAAGTTTCTGTGCTTCAGCAGGTTTATAGCCTAAAGATTGCAAAGCGGCTTCTGCTTCAGCAATAGCAGAATTGCCCATAAATTGAATTTGTGCTGAATTTGAACCATTTGTGACTGCACCTGTCGTAAAGGCTTTAAAGCGATCACGGAGTTCAATCATCAAGCGTTCAGCTGTTTTTGCACCAACGCCCGGCACTTTAACCAATGTTTTGACATCATTATGTTCAACGGTATGCACGAGCATTTCTACACTTAACGTAGAAAGAATGCCCAATGCCATTTTTGGACCAACGCCATTGACTTTCAGAAGTGTGCGGAAAATGATTTTATCTTGCGAATTTAAAAAACCATAAAGAAGTTGAGCATCTTCACGGACGGTTAAATGTGTCCACAATGTGACTTTTTGTCCTTTTTGCAGTTGGCAAAAGGTTGAAAGTGGTGTGTCGACTTCATAACCCACACCATTGACATTTAAAAGTACAGTTGGCGCTTCCAACGCTAAAACTTCACCAATGAGACATCCGATCATTATGTTTGTTCACTTCTATGTTTAGTTCACTTTTTATTTAAGTGAGCTTCTATTACTGTTTATTACGATACTTTTAAATGAATGTGTATCGTATTGATATCCAAATTCGTTGAGAGAGTATAACGAAGCAAGGGAAATTACCAATCTTTCAAATATTAGATGGATTAAAAGAAACCAACTTTATTACCTTGTAACTCTTGCGCCAATTGATAGGCTTGATGATCTGAAAATTTACTGACAATATCTAAAACTTGCATAATATTGTCATAATGATCATCACCAAAACGTGCGCCAAAACGTTCAATGATTGACAATAAACGACCATCTTTAAAACTCAAAGCCTTATTCGGCGTGGTCAATGGAATAAAGGCATCTAAAATATGTTGTAAACTTTGATGTGCGATAATTTCTAAACCTGACTTTTGTGGATGTTCAAAAATCTTATCACGGGCTAAATTCTTTGCTCGATTGATCCCCATCTCGATATCTTCGGAACAATATTGCAATAAAGAGCCTTTGAGTTGCCCTGTAATGATTTGGAAATGCTGTTTTGCAAAAGCTGTAGTCACTTCATCGACCAGCCGTTTCATTACTCGACCACGTAATGCCGCAATTTTTTGTTGCCAAGTGGTATAAGGCATACTGAGTTCGGCTGGAATACTAAACTCACCCAATAAATCGAGAAAAATAGGCTCAACTTCTTCATAGGTAAGCATATTTAAAATAATGCCATCTTCAAGATCAATTAGTGCATAACAAATATCATCAGCTGCTTCAAGTAAATAGGTGAGTGGATGACGACACCAATGATATTCACCCAACTGAATTAAACCAAGTTGATCGGCAATTTGTTTTAATATCTCTTTTTCAGACTGATAACAGCCAAACTTAGCGCGATTACTTGCAGGTGTATCACCTTGAGATTCAATGGTTTTTGACAACCAAGGATACTTTAAGTAAGCCCCTAAGGTTGCGTAAGTCAGGCGCATACCACCATCATTGGGATGATAATCAATTTTCGTCAGTAGGCGTAAACCTTGTGCATTACCTTCAAACTGACGTACATCAGCTTGTTGTTCTAGGCTTAAATCTTTTAAAAAGTCGGTATGTGATGCATCATCAAACCATTCTCGAATTGCATATTCACCCGCATGACCAAACGGTGGGTTGCCAATATCATGTGCCAAACATGCTGCTTGAATAATTGCGCCAACATCGGCAGGGGAAATCCAAACAGGCAGTTCATCTTTAATTTTTTCAGCTGCGAGCATACCAAGTGAACGTCCGATACAAGACACTTCGAGTGAATGCGTTAAACGTGTGTGAATACCATCGTGTTGTGTCAGTGGATGGACTTGGGTTTTACGGTTAAGTTGTCGAAAACTTTGCGAAAATATAATGCGGTCATAATCTTTATGAAATGGGCTACGTGCCTGTTCTGTACTTTGCTTTTTACTGCCTAAACGAACTGTAGAGAGCAGTTCTAACCAACGCATTTGAGTCATTTATGGTTATTCATATCTTCGTTAGATTGATCATGCCAAATTTATGTGAAATGTTCTAGGGGAGAGCGACATGAGTTGTCTTGGACATGCTTTAGTTCTATGTCTAAATTTTTACTAAATATCGTATAAATAAATGAGAAAATTGTCAAAAATTTGATATAGATTTAAAACTAAATAGGGCACAGTCGAATGAGATATTTTCGAGTATTGAAATTAAAAATTGTATGACTCAATCGAATATTTTTCTCATCGTTGCAAATCATTTTGCTGAAAAGTTGCAAGAACTGTTGGTTCAATAGAAAATCTATGTCGATGAAAATGGCTGGGTTGAAGGCAGTTTTAATCCTTTAGTTAAAGAATTTGCTTAAAATTTGATATTTTGAATGTCATTGTTAAAGGTGTGTTATTAAAAGAGTCAAAAAGGATGTTGGAATTAATTTTCAGTGTCCTTTTTTATTTGGAATTATTGTATTTTGAAAGTATTTCAATTAAAAATTCAGTCGAATATTGGAAAAAAGAAATAAAATAGATTATTTACAAATGTATCAAAATATGATCTTTTGAATCTGTTGATTTTTTTATCGTAAATTTCAAAAAAAACCCCAAAACTCAGTTTATTCGCACAGATAAAGTGGTGTTCCATCTAGCTGATTTGAGTAATACACAGTAGAATGTGCGCTCTCTTCAAGTCACGTTGCGGTATGGTTGTCTAAACCTGCCCGTGGAGCCAAAATCAGCATGTTTATCGTTGCCGGTGCACCTGCACACTCTTCTTTTAAGCAAACACAACTTTTAACACGCCTTGCGTCTATCAGTTCTGTTCAATCAATAGAAAGCCAATGGGTTTACCTTTTCGACCAAGCGCTTAGCGAGCAACAACAGCAATCTGCATTGCAGCTTTTAAATGATGGATCATCATTTGAAGTCCGTCAGGTTGCGAGTGATGAAGTCCAAATTTTAGTGACACCACGTGTCGGTACTATTTCGCCTTGGTCATCAAAGGCAACTGATATTTTTGCCAACTGTAATACGCCAATACACCGCCTTGAACGCGGTGTTTTGTTTACTTTAAAGGGGATTTCTACAATCTCTGATGAAGTGAAACATGTTTTACATGACCGCATGACAGAAAGTGTGTTCAATCAAATTGATGATGCCGCTGCATTATTCTCTGAAACTGAACCAAAACCTTTAAATAGCATTGATATTTTAGGTAAAGGTAAAGAAGAGTTAGTGAAAGCAAATTCTGAATTTGGCTTTGCATTGTCTGATGAAGAAATTGATTATTTAACGACTGCATTTACCAAAATTGGTCGTAACCCACATGACATCGAGTTGATGATGTTTGCTCAAGCAAACTCTGAACATTGTCGTCATAAAATTTTTGGTTCTGAATGGACAATTGATGGTGAAAAACAACCATTGT
>CAXYZD010000148.1:0-6466 GCA_964293455.1 uncultured Acinetobacter sp.
CTTTGTGTACTTGGTTTTGATTTTGTGTTGACTGCGGTCATGTTCGGAGGGGTTTAATGAAATCACGTAGTAGTGAGCTGGCCGTAGGTATTTTTGTTATTATCTTTGGTTTGGCTCTATTTTTCCTTGCCATGAAGGTGAGTGGCTTGATGGGGACAAATCTCAAAGATAGCTATAACATGACAGCGACATTTGACAATGTGAATGGCTTAAAACCACGTGCCAAAGTGACCATGAGTGGTGTCACCATTGGTCGTGTGGAATCTATTACTCTAGATCCTGTTTCACGTCTTGCAAAAGTCACATTTGATTTAGATGGTCAGTTAACTTCATTTGATGCAAAGCAATTAAAAGATGTACAAAAAAATGCACTTGAAGAGCTACGTTACAGTGCTGATTATCAGTCTGCCGATGCTGCGAAACAAAAAGACATGGAAAAGCAACTGATTGCTAACATGACATCCATTACAAGTATTGATGAAGATGCTTATATTATGGTTGCAACCAACGGATTGTTGGGTGAAAAATATTTAAAAGTTGTACCTGGCGGTGGTTTGAATTACCTCAAACGTGGTGACGCTGTAGGTAATACGCAAGGCACAATGGATCTTGAAGATCTAATTTCTAAATTTATTACAGGTGGTGCAGGTAAATCATCAAGTGCTGCATCTGAGTCTAAAGATGCACCTGCTGCGACCGAAACAACTGATGCACAAAGTTCGTTTGTCGAATAAGCATTAGAGGAGTGATTGAAGGTGAATATGAATATAGTATTAAAACAAACATTTACAGCAGGTATTCTTGCAACAATGATGGCAACAGTTGCCAATGCTACGCCTGCCGAAGCACCTCCCGCTTTTGTTAAGCGTGTTGCTGATGGCTTAATTTCACGTTTGAAAGCGGATCATGCGAAACTTCAGAGTAATCCTGATGCTGTGAAAGCGATTGTACGTCAAAATCTTGATCCGTATGTAGATGGTCAAGCTTTTACACGTATTGTGATGGGTACGTATGCAAACAATCAATACAGCAATGCTGCACAGCGTGCTAAGTTTGAGCAAAATTTTCGTGCAATTTTGATTGAAAATTATGGTTCTGCATTTTCAAAATTTACCAATCAAACTTATACCATGCGCCCTTATAAAGCGAGCACTAGTAAAAATCCTGTGGTGACCATCGACTTTAATAATAAAGGCGAAAAAATTCCTGTGTCATTCCAATTGTCTGATCAAGGGTCGCAATGGAAAATTCGTAATATCAACGTATCGGGTATCGATTTAGGTCTACAGTTCCGTAATCAGTTTGCCGCAAATGTTCAACGCAACAACGGCAATATTGATAAGGCAATTGCAACCTTTAAGCCTGATGCTGATGCAGCAGTGAAAAAATAATTGATTTAAATAATAGGTGGATGAGTGATTGAGTTAAAAAATCAGGAATTGTATGTCAGCGGTAAAATTTCATATGATAATGCTGAAAGCTATTATCAAAATGGCTTAAAGATTATTCGTGATGAAAAGAATTTTCCATTGACTGTCAATTTATCTCAGCTTGAACATGGCAGTACTTTGGCATTATCGGTTTTTGTGCAATGGTTGCGTCAAACACCGAATACGCAAGGACTACAATTTAAAGCTGTGCCTGTAAAAATGATGAAAATCATTCAAGCCTGTCATTTACAAGATGATTTAAATTTAGTTTAAAACTAGATTGAAGTTATTGTTATAAAATAAAAAAAGCACCTGAGGGTGCTTTTTTGCTGTTTGATTTTAGAATTTGAACGATGTCATTAAATCCATTTTTTCCATCTAAAGTAAGCCAAAGGCCCGACAAAAAACGCAATCAAAATGCTAATCACAATATAAAAACTCGTTGTGCCATGTGCAAAAGGTAAAACCTCTGTATTCATTCCATAAATACTGGCAATCAGCATCGGTGGTGCAAGCATACTAGGTAAAATGGAGAATCGACGAATCGTATCATTCTGTTCAGTGTTAATAAATCCTGAAGTTGTGTCCAGTAAGAACCGTACTTTTTGGAATAAGAATGCATCATGCTCGACCAGTGAGCGTACATCTTCACTCAACTCTCGAATATCAGCATCATAAATGTGACTACCTAATGCACGAGGACGGGATAAAAAAGTCAATACACGGCGTAAATCAATGAGACAGAGTTGTGCTTTTCCAAGCATATCTTCTTTTTGAGCAAGTCGGGTAATCATGTCATCAAGATCAAGAATTTGCTCACGATGGCGTACATTTAGAACTTCCGTTGAGTACGATTCTAGATCTTTGTGAATATCTTCGAGAATATCTGCAAGCTCATCGAGCTTTGCTTCGAGTAGACCAAGTAAAATCCATGTTGGATCTTTGTAATCGATATCGTAATCATTACGACGAGCGCGCGCACGGAAAGCACGAAACGCGACAAGCTTTTCACCACGCAAGGTAAATAAACGATCTTTATGTAAAATAAAAGCAACAGTTTGCACATTGGCAAGCATATTGGAGCTGTCTTCAGGATCACCTTCAACTTGGTAATTTTTATTTTTTGTTAAAAAATAGGTACTAATATGCAAAATACCATCATCATCACGATAGAATCGGGCAGAGGATGAAATATCTTCGAGTGATTTTAGCGTAGGAAGATTTTGCTCATAGGCATCTAAAATCCATTCCTGCTCTTCTTGTGACGGTGCAATCAGGTCAACCCAAACCAATTCCGGGTGTAGGTCAAAATCGCCATTAATAGTTGCATCTTCTAAACTACCGCGCTCTGTGGCATAAAAGGCTTCAAGCATCGTCTCTTTCTCCTTTGCGCAGTATACTGAGTTGATGGGGGTATTTTAGACAAGGATTTCACGAAAAACACGGATTAGATCGCTTATTTTTAAAAAATATCTCATATTGTTTACTTTTATATCATGACCATATCATAACAAGGCTGGATTTATATGAATTCTATCGCAATTTTTTGTGGATCTGCTTTTGGATCAGACGCTATCTTTACTGAAACAGCAAAATTAACAGGTGAAACAATTGCCAAGCAAGGTAAAACCTTGATTTATGGCGGCGGTCGTTCAGGTTTAATGGGGGTAGTTGCAGACAGTGCATTGGCTGTAGGTGGTCAAGTGATTGGGGTGATTCCACAAAATTTAGTCGATGCAGAATTGGCACATCCACATTTGACTGAGCTGTATGTGGTGAAAGATATGCATGAACGTAAAACTAAAATGTCAGAACTGTCGGATGGATTTATTGCATTGCCGGGTGGAGCGGGGACGTGGGAGGAAATTTTTGAGCAATGGACTTGGGCGCAGTTGGGCATTCATTTAAAACCCTGTGCATTTTTAAATATTGAAAATTTTTATGGTGATTTATTTAAATTTATTCAATTGAGTACAGAGAAAGGGTTTACTAAAGAACGTTTTACCGATGCCTTAATTTGTTCAGATTCTATTGAAGCGATTTTAGCCCAATTTGAAAATTTTGTTGCACCTGAGCCGAAATGGGGTAAGCAGGGACAAGTGCAAGAAGCAAAGCGCGCTTAATTTGCCTATGTTGTACTAAACACAATATATTGATTTAAAAATGAATTGATATCACAATATATTGTGTTTCTGCTTTTAATGATTTTAGTGTATGAATGTGATTACTGTTGCCGCAGCCGTGATTTTAAATGATCAAAATCAATTGCTTTTGGTGAGAAAGAAAAATACTCAGTACTTTATGCAGGTGGGTGGTAAGTTAGAATGCAATGAAGCCCCTGAAAAAACTATGCTACGTGAAATTGCAGAAGAAATTAGTACGTCTGCACAGATCCAACAGTTTATTGGTCGTTTTGAAACTTTGGCAGCCAATGAGGCAGGGCATCAGTTGGTCAGTTATGTGTATCAGGTAAATTTAGATCAAACACCAAAAATGGATGCTGAAATTGCTGAAATGAAATGGATTGATTTAGATGATAATCAGACTTTACTTGCACCATTGACTAAAGAAGTGGTGATTCCGTGGTGTAGGGCAAATTTGTAGTTTTATTACTTGGGGCGAGAATTATTCCATGCGCCTCAAATAGAATCACTCCTTGCGAAGCTATACTTCTCATCCCTTTGAGAAAGGGAGGGGCTTTTTATTACTCTGCAGCTGCAATACACGCACTAGAAATTTGCTGACATCCAAGCTCTATCAATGCTTGAGTCAGAGCATGAATGGAGCTACCTGTCGTGACTACATCATCAATGATTAAGACTTTTTTATATTTTCTTTTTTCAGTCGCAATGATTTGAAATTGGTCTTTAATATTTTCCATACGTTCGATTCGGCTTAATCCTTTTTGTGAGTGTTGTACTTCTCGAATTACGGGTTGCCACACGGGTATTTTGAGTTCTTTCGCCATAATTTTGGCAATAATGAGCATTTGATTATAACCACGATCAGCCAGTCGTTGGGTGGAAATAGGCATAGGTACAATGGCTTGGACTTTGGGCAATCGTAAATCTAAAAGACTTTGTGCAAGTAAGTTTTGATATTGTAGCTGTTGTTCGTATTTATAAGTCAGAATCACGCGATCAATCGGAAATTGATAATGGTGAGCGCAATAGATTTGTTGTTCGTGGCGTGTGATATGTTGTTTGAACCATGGTAGTTGTTCCCAACAATCATTACAAAGGGAATGATATTGCTGTCGGTCTATGCCACAGAGTAAGCAAGGAGAAATACTTTGTACGCCTTTGTGAAGCAGTTGGTTAATTAGTTGGAGCATATTATTGTTCTATTTTTTATTTGTAATGCATTTTACCTCAATTAGATTTTAGCTTAAAGCGTGATATCTACAAATAAATCTCCCCTAGCATCTTCTTTATAAAGAGGGGGAGTTTCATTATTGGTTTATTTTATTGTAGAGAAGTTCCCTCCTTTTTCAACGGTGAGAAGCTTATTCAGTAAGGGGGAGGATTAGCAAAATTGGATTAGGGGAGAAGTTGAATATTTAAGTCCATAAGTTTAAACATACGCATATCTAGGGGCATCAGGTAACCAGCGCTTTAAAAGTGCTTCTGCATTTTCAGGGTAGTCTTTTAAAACTTGCTGAGCGACATGATGCGCTTGATTCAGCAGATGATCATCTCGTTCGAGCTTTGCTACACGAAAACCCATATCGCCTGTTTGTTTAGTCCCGAGCAATTCACCCGCCCCACGTATTTCTAAATCTTTTTCAGCAATGATAAAACCATCATTGGTTTCACGCATGATGCGTAAGCGTTCCTGCCCATTTTGCGACAATGGATATTTATAAAGTAGCGCACAAAAACTTGCTGTTGCGCCCCGTCCAACTCGACCACGCAATTGATGTAGCTGTGAAAGCCCTAAACGCTCTGCATTTTCAATCACCATAATCGAGGCATTCGGTACATCGACACCGACTTCAATTACAGTCGTTGCAATTAATAACTGTATTTCATTATCCTTAAACTGTTGCATGACCGATTGCTTTTCATCAGCTTTCATCCTGCCATGTACGAGTCCGATATTCAGTTCAGGAAAACGATCTTTAATTTCTGCATACGTTGCTTCAGCAGCCTGTGCATCTAAAGTTTCAGATTGTTCAACGAGGGTACAGACCCAATAGGCTTGTTTGCCTTCAGCACAGTTTTTGGCAACACGTTGTAAAACTTCTTCGCGTCTATCGAGTGGAATGGTCACGGTTTGAATCGGTGTACGTCCCGGTGGGAGTTCATCAATGACTGAGGTATCTAAGTCGCCATAAGCTGACATTGCGAGTGTTCGAGGAATAGGCGTTGCAGTCATAACCAATTGATGAGGCGTAGTATTGTTTACGCCTTTATTGCGCAAGGCTAAACGCTGATCGACACCAAAACGATGTTGTTCGTCAATGACAACTAAACCGAGTTTGGCAAATTTCACATTATCCTGAAACAGCGCATGTGTTCCGACCACGACATTTGCCGTACCATCTTGAATACTTTGCTCTGCTGCCGTTCGAGCTTTGCCTTTTTGTTTCCCTGAAAGCCAAGATACGGTTAAACCGAGTGGCTCAAACCATTTCTTAAAATTTAAATAATGCTGTTCTGCTAAAATTTCAGTCGGTGCCATCAGTGCCACTTGCCAACCTTCCTCTAAAGCATGACAGGCGGCTACACCTGCAACCAATGTTTTTCCTGCGCCCACATCACCTTGCACCAAGCGAAGCATCGGTTTGTTTTGTTTTAAGTCTTTGGAAATTTCATTCGATACACGTTTTTGCGCCCCTGTCATTTCAAAAGGGAAGCTTGCTAAAAGCTGTTTGGCAAATGTTTTACTCGTTGAAAATGATGGTGCTGCAATTTGTTGAATATAAGCACGACGAGTCAATAAACTAATTTGATGTGCGACCAATTCTTCAAAAATCAGACGTTGCTGAGCAGGGTGTGAACCTTGCGACAGTTGCAACATATTGGCATCTACAG
>CAXYZD010000149.1:0-6393 GCA_964293455.1 uncultured Acinetobacter sp.
TGTAGACGTTGTAATTTCAGATATGGCCCCCAATACATCAGGTAATAAGGCTGTTGATCAACCGCGTCAGATCTACCTTTGTGAGCTTGCACTCGATTTTGCCAATAAAGTGTTGAGTCCTAAAGGTCAGTTTGTTGTTAAAGTCTTTCAGGGCACAGGTTTTGATGAGTTCCGAAAGCAAGTTGTTGACAGTTTTACGGTGTTGAAGACGGCAAAACCAGCAGCTTCACGCGCACGTTCTAAAGAAGTTTTTTTAATTGGACAGGGCCGTAAGAAGATTTCTCAATAAAGTTTACTTGCCAAGTAGCTAAAAATTGTGCATTTTGTACCTTTTTATACTTTATTGCGAAATTCATTACTCGCTTTTTGTTAAGGATCTTTCGCTTGTGAAAGATCAAATTAGATTGATATGGGAATAAAGCTTTGAGCGATCTCTTCAAAAATGCCGTACTGTGGCTTGTTATTCTTGGTGTGCTGATTTTAATTTTCAGCAACATCAGCGACCGTAACAAACCTGATGCTATGAATTATTCACAATTTGTAGCAGAGGTGAATGCGGGTCAAGTTAAGCAAGTGACAATTGACGGTCTGCAAATCAGCGGTGAAAAAACTAACGGTACTAAGTTTGAAAGTGTTCGCCCTGCGGTAGAAGACCCTCAGCTTATGCCAAGTCTGACTAAAAATAATGTAATCATTGAAGGAACTGCACCACAGCGTCAAAGCGTATTGATGCAATTGTTGATTGCAAGTTTTCCTATACTTTTAATTGTTTTATTGTTCATGTTCTTTATGCGTAACATGGGTGGCGGTGCTGGCGGCAAAAATGGTCCAATGAGTTTTGGTAAGTCAAAAGCAAAATTGCTTTCTGATGATCAAATCAAAATTACCTTTGCCGATGTTGCTGGTGCTGATGAAGCGAAACAAGAAGTTGTTGAAATTGTCGACTTTTTGAAAGATCCTTCTCGCTTTAAACGTCTCGGTGCAACGATTCCTCGTGGTGTTTTGATGGTTGGGCCTCCAGGTACGGGTAAAACATTACTTGCAAAAGCAATTGCAGGTGAAGCTAAGGTTCCATTTTTCAGTATTTCTGGTTCTGACTTTGTTGAAATGTTTGTGGGTGTGGGTGCGTCCCGTGTTCGTGATATGTTTGAGCAAGCAAAACGCCATGCACCATGTATTATTTTCATCGATGAGATTGATGCAGTGGGTCGTCACCGTGGTTCAGGTACGGGTGGTGGTCATGATGAACGTGAGCAAACCCTCAACCAAATGCTTGTAGAAATGGATGGTTTTGAAGGCAATGAAGGCATTATTGTTATTGCTGCAACAAACCGTGCAGATGTACTTGATAAAGCCTTACTTCGTCCAGGTCGTTTTGACCGTCAAGTGATGGTGGGTTTACCTGATATTAAAGGTCGTGAGCAAATTTTAAGTGTGCATCTTAAAAAGTTACCTTCGGTAACGGGTGTAGATTTAAAAGTGCTTGCACGTGGTACACCTGGCTTCTCAGGTGCACAACTGGCTAACCTTGTAAACGAAGCAGCATTGTTTGCTGCGCGTCGTAACAAGAATACAGTCGATATGCATGACTTTGAAGATGCAAAAGACAAGATTTACATGGGGCCTGAACGTAAGTCGATGGTCATTCGTGATGAAGAGCGTCGTAATACGGCTTATCATGAATCTGGTCATGCGATTGTGGCAGAAGTGCTTCCGGGTACAGATCCTGTGCATAAAGTAACGATTATGCCACGTGGTTGGGCGCTAGGTGTAACTTGGCAGTTGCCTGAACAAGATCAAATCAGTAACTACCGTGACAAAATGTTGAATGAAATTTCAATTTTGTTTGGTGGTCGTATTGCTGAAGAAATCTTCATGGGGCAAATGTCAACAGGTGCATCAAACGACTTTGAGCGTGCAACTAAAATTGCTCGTGCAATGGTGACCAAGTACGGTATGTCTGACAAGATGGGTGTCATGGTTTACGAAGAAGAAAACCAAAATGGTTTCTTTGGTAACATGGGTAACCGTACAATTTCTGAAGCAACGCAACAACAGGTTGATCAGGAAGTACGTCGCATTTTAGATGACCAGTATAAAGTTGCGCGGGATGTTCTTGAAAGTCATAAAGATACAGCACATGTGATGGTTAAAGCTTTAATGGAATGGGAAACGATTGATCGTGATCAAATTCGTGACATTATGGAAGGTCGTGAACCACAACCACCAAAAGTGTATGTGGCTGAAAACCCTGTGGCAGATGCGATTTCTAAAGATGGTCCATCTACACCGCCGCCATTGCCAGCTAGTTAATTTATAAAGAATAGATAAAATGAAGAGAGTCCTGTAAAGGGCTCTTTTTTTTGCTGATTTTTTATTGTTTTGAAAAAATGAATAGGTCAAAAATAAGAATTGGTTAAACTAGCACGATTGATGAATGCAGGATGAATGATGCAACTTAAGCCATTAGCTCAAAAGATCTTGAAATGTGGGCAACTTAGCCTTGATTTATCACAACCTCATGTCATGGGAATTTTGAATGTCACACCCGATTCATTTAGTGATGGTGGAAAGCATAATGAAGTTGATCAAGCGGTTGCTTATGCCAAAAAAATGATTACGGATGGTGCGACTGTGATTGATGTTGGCGGAGAGTCTACACGTCCAGGTGCATCGGTTGTGAGTGTGGAAGAAGAAATTCGCCGTGTTGTGCCAGTGGTTGTGGAACTTGTGAAGCTTAATGTGGTGATTTCGATTGATACTTCTGCGCCTGAAGTAATTTGTGCAGCGGTTCAAGCGGGTGCTCATATTTGGAATGATGTTCGAGCACTGACTCGACCTAATGCATTGCAAACTGCAGCAACATTAGATATTCCTGTAATGATTATGCATATGCGTGGTGAACCTACCACCATGAATGGTTTGGATCAATATAATAATGTCACACAAGATGTAATGACTGAGTTGCAGCAGCGTGTAGATGAGGCTTTACATGCAGGTGTACGCTCTGAAAATATCATGATTGATCCGGGTTTTGGTTTTGCTAAAAATGCGCAGCAAAACTTACAACTTTTGAATGAATTTTATCGTTTAACTGAATTAGGCTATCCGATTCTTTCAGCATTGTCACGGAAACGTTTTATTGGTGAGGCATTGGGTGGGGTAGATGCAGGGCAGCGTGCTGTAGGGTCTGTTACAGCGCATTTACTTAGTATTCAACAAGGGGCATGTATGGTGCGGGCACATGATGTTAAAGCCATGCATGATGCGATTTTGGTGTGGAAAGCCATGCAGAATGTAGTCTAGGGGATTAAGAAATACTTAGAAAAGCTTAAATCAGCCTCTGTGGTGTTTATGTGTGCGCAGAGGCAATTGGATACAAGAACAATAAATAACTTAGCGGTATATTACAGAAAAACTATAAATCTATGTCAACCCAATAAGGTGTTTTATTTTTATTGTTATAATATAACAAAATACTCCGCATGAACTTTAATGTAGAAATCAAAATGAATATATTTTTTTAAATTAGAATCTAAAAAATATGTCTTTTAAGCATCTAATAATTAAAACACTCATGTATCTTTCTGTGTCATGTCTTAAAAGTAATTCATAGGTGTCAAATGAAGAATCCACAATTAAAAAATATCGCATTCCGTAAAGTCACACTGACATTGTCTATTATGGCTGTGTTGTTGGTTGCGTGTAGTAAAAAAGAAATGGCATCGAGTTATATGGCTGAATCTTCAGCGAATGTTGCGAGTGTGCAGGCTGTTGCTGCAGATTCGACAGCTAAAATGGTTGCTCCTGCGCCATCACCAACAAGTGTTTATGGCACAGAAGAAAATACTGAAAAATATCAGAAAACTGAAACCAATTCGGTCAAAAGTGTCGGGCAAGAACCTGTTTCTACTTTTAGTATTGATGTTGATACGGGGAGTTACACCAATGTGCGACGTTTTTTAAATGAGGGGAGTTTGCCACCTAAAGATGCTGTGCGTGTTGAGGAAATGGTCAATTATTTTGACTATCAATATCCGAATCCAACAAGCGCACACCCATTCTCCGTCAATACTGAAACGGTGGATTCACCTTGGCAAGCCAATGCAAAAGTCATTCGTATTGGTATTAAAGCAAAAGATATCGATTCAAAACAATTACCACCTGCCAATTTGGTCTTTTTGGTCGATATTTCGGGCAGTATGGGTGATCAAAATAAATTACCACTAGTGAAAAAAACGCTCAAACTTTTGACTGAGCAATTACGTGCGCAAGATCAAGTGACACTCATCACCTATGCTGATGGTGAAAAGATGGTGCTTGAACCAACTTTGGGCTCAAATAAATCTAAAATTTTAGCTGCAATTGACACTTTACAAGCAGGCGGTGCAACAGCTGGTGAGCAAGCCATTCAAATGGCATATAAATCTGCACAGAAGTCCTTTGTCAAAAATGGTATTAATCGAATTTTACTGGCAACAGATGGTGATTTTAACGTGGGGATTACCGATTTTGACACCTTGAAAAATATGGTGGCTGAAAAACGTAAATCAGGAATCTCGTTGAGTACCTTTGGTTATGGCTCAGGAAATTATGATGAGCAGCTTATGGAGCAATTGGCGGATGCAGGCGATGGTAATTACAGTTATATTGACAATGAAAAAGAAGCCAAGAAAGTTTTACAGCGTCAGTTGAGCTCTACGCTTGCGACCGTTGCACAGGATGTCAAAATTCAGGTGGAGTTTAACCCTGCAACAGTAAAAGAATATCGCTTGATTGGCTATGAAAATCGGATGTTAAAAAATGAAGATTTTAATAATGATAAAGTCGATGCTGGTGATATTGGTGCAGGGCATACAGTAACTGCACTTTATGAAATTATTCCTGTTGGGCAGAAAGGTTGGTTGTCTGACTCTCGCTATGCCAATCAGCCTGCAAGTGTGAAAAGTCCGAGTGAATATGCTTTTGTTAATTTACGTTATAAACAGCCGGGACAGAGTAAAAGTATTTTACTCAATCAACCTGTGAAAGTTGGCTCAAAGGCATTGAATCAAGCGAGTGCCGATACGCGCTTTGCACTTGCTGTAGTAGCGTATGGGCAGCAATTGCGTAGCCCTGAATATAACGGCACAATGCAGTGGAATGACATTATCGAGTTGGCGCAATCTGCGCAAAAACCAGATGCTTTTGGTTTACGCGCTGAGTTTATTGATTTGATCAAAAAAGCTAAAAAGTTGAGTCCAAATCAGCCCACACAAAAAACTATAAATAAGAGTCAATAAATATCGCTTAGGCAGATGGATTTGGTGTTTTGTATGCTTTGTGTTGTATAATCACCCGTTCATGTGCTGATATTTTTATCTGGACTGTTATGTTTAGTGATTTACTCCTCCCTATGTTCGATGATGAATATTATCCAGATATTCTGGTTGCTGAAGTTCGGCAACATATTGAACAATTTGCGAAACGACTTGCAAAAAAAAACTGTTCTGACAAGGAGGTTTATCTTCTAGCAGGGCAGCTTGTTGTTGAAATTAATGAGATGAAACCACAGTTTGAAGATCTTGATTCTTCACTCGATGGTACTGCTGCTGATTATATTGCTGAAGCCATGATGATGGTGGTGCAAGATCAGGGTTATATGGAAATTGAACTTGAAGAGCTGGTATCAAACAGAGAGTGGTAATGCTTTTTGTTGATATGGTTTATTGCAAACACATCAATGCCTTTGATTGAGCTGAGAATTTTTAAACTTTAAATTGAAATGATTTGAAGATTTAATTTTTTGAATGTGAAAATTGAAGGCATTTTTTTGTCTGTAATCGAGTAGTTCATTGTTTTATCAAATTTTAGACATAAAAAAACTAGCATATAGCTAGTATTTTTATTGCACCATTTTAAGAAGTATTAAAATGGTGCCCGAGGCCAGACTCGAACTGGCACGCTTTGTGGGCGGGGGATTTTAAATCCCCTGTGTCTACCGATTTCACCACTCGGGCATGAGCGCAATAATAAAGGAGTGGTTTTATCTTGGCAAGATGTAATACGTCGATTTGTTGTCTTTTCAATCAATTAATGCATTGAAAGTTTAAAATATCAGCATTTTAATGAAAATTTCTTTATTTAGAGCATGTGGTCGACATATTCATCAAGGTCGACAAATTTGTAAGACTGCGACATTTTGTTTTCATATTTGAGAAGTTCAAGGTGTAGATCTAAGTCTTTGACTAATTTTTGCTGTAAGGCTTCATATTGATCTGTATTTTTTTTACTTAGTTTTAAGCGAAATTTGGTTTTAATGACTTGTTTATATGACCAAAAACACACACGGCGAATTTGTTGTAAGTTGTAATAGTCAATATTTGATGCAGACTCACGAAACATATTTTCTTT
>CAXYZD010000150.1:0-6392 GCA_964293455.1 uncultured Acinetobacter sp.
TCCAACACATTGAGACTCAAGCCAAAAATAGCTATTTTGATTTCTTCTTTCATTCAGCCCCTCATTAGCTCGAAATTGCGATTATTTTAACATTTTTTATTTTTTATGTAAAATAAATCACATAAACCCTAGCACACTGCGATGTGCAAATTTAATCGTACAAACATCATACTTAGATATTGTTTAAATAAAAACCTATCTATTTAAAAAATATGCAAATATATGTATTTATTTATCTTTTCAATAAAACATAACCCAATAAAATAAATTACACGATTAATATTTCACATTAATTAATATATTATAAAATTTATATTTAAAAATACTAAACAAAAAACTCTTTTAATACTTTATATTAACTTTAAAATACACAATACCTGATAATGAATACATCACAAATATGTAAAAAAACATTTTATATAACGCATTTTAAGCTTTAAGTTTTGCATTACATCTCAATTTAGATCATTTATCGTTTTAAAGTGTGGTCATAAAATTGTTTTAAGTGGTCGATTCAACAATTAAGTGTGACATTTATTTTCTCATATATTGAATATCCCTCAATAAACACAACATGATGAACGTAATGAAATTATCACGAAAGGCATAAAATCTGCTAAAGTTAAGCCACTGACATTTTTACTACTTTATAGATAAATGTCAGGTACTTTATGCAATGTGAGTAACAAGACGAGAAGAAGCACACTCGACTTCATAGACACATTAAAATTCAAAGGGATACGCCCAATATGCTTCTCATGATCGACAATTATGACTCTTTTACCTATAACATCGTGCAATATTTTGGCGAGTTAAATCAGGAAGTAAAAGTCGTCCGTAACGATGCCGTGACTTTGGATGATATTGAACGATGGCAACCTAAATATCTCGTGATTGGCCCTGGCCCTTGCTCACCCTCTGAAGCAGGTATTTCTATTCCCGCTATTCAGCATTTTGCAGGAAAAATCCCACTACTTGGTGTGTGTTTAGGACATCAAGCTATTGGTCAGGCTTTTGGCGGCGATATTATTCGTGCTAAAAGAGTCATGCATGGTCGTTTATCCGATATGTACCATAGCGATACGGGAATTTTTAGCAACCTTCCTTCTCCATTTTCAGCAACGCGTTATCATTCTTTAGTGATTGATCAAGCGACTGTGCCCGACTGTTTGGAAGTGACCTGCTGGACAAATGAAGTTGATGGTTCTATGGAAGAAATTATGGGTGTGAAACATAAGACATTGCCGATTGAAGGCGTGCAATTTCATCCTGAATCAATTCTAAGTGAACATGGTCATCAGCTCTTTAAAAACTTTCTCGATATTTATGCATAAGTGCTAGAAAAGATAATGAATATTCAACAAGCTTTAAATAACATCACCAAAAATATTGAATTGACTCAACCACAAATGGAAGATGTCATGCGTACAATCATGAGCGGTGAAGCCACCGATGCCCAAATTGGCGCACTCATGATGGGTCTACGTTTAAAAGGCGAAAGTATTGACGAAATCACCGCTGCTGCCCGTGTTATGCGTGAGTTTGCCATTAAAATTGATGTCAGTGACATTCCGCATCTAATTGATATTGTTGGTACAGGTGGCGATGGTCAAAATTTATTTAATGTATCCACTGCATCTTCTTTTGTAATTGCAGCGTCAGGTGCAACCATTGCCAAACATGGTAATCGTGGCGTGTCGTCTAAATCGGGTTCTTCTGATCTACTTGAACAAGCTGACATTAACCTTGATTTAAATATGCAACAAACTGAGCGCTGTATCCGTGAAATGGGCGTCGGTTTCCTATTTGCACCGAATCATCACAAAGCAATGAAATATGCTGCTGCCCCTCGTAAAGAACTGGGTTTTCGCAGTATTTTCAACTTACTCGGCCCGCTTACGAATCCGGCTGGTGTACGTCGTTTTGTCATTGGTGTATTTTCTGCGGAACTATGTCGTCCAATGGCAGAAGTGCTTAAACAATTGGGTGCAGAGCATGTCATGGTCGTGCATTCACGTGATGGACTCGATGAAATCAGTTTGGCTTCAGCGACGTATGTTGCTGAGTTAAAAAATGGTGAAATTACTGAATGGACAATTCAACCTGAAGATGTCGATATTGAATCACAAACTTTGACCGGTTTATCTGTCGATAGTGCTGCTGAAAGCCTTGCACTGATTAAAGATGCTTTAGGCAAAAAGAAATCTGCTAAAGGTGAAAAAGCCGCAAGCATGATTGCGCTAAATGCAGGTGCGGGTATTTATGTTTCAGGTCTGACCAGTAATTATAAACAAGGTGTGGCATGGGCGCATGACATTATTTGGGGTGGTCAAGCCCTTGAAAAAATGGGCGTACTCGCTGAATTCACCAAAACGCTGAAAGAATACGAAGCCTAAACCCTTAGAATTTGAAGAATAGGAATACATCATGGTTGATATTGCCAATACCATTTTAGGTAAAATCGTCGATCGTAAATACGAAGAATTTGCTGCACGTTTAAAACAACGTAGCTTAAAAGATGTGGAAGAACTTGCCAAAGCCGCAAGCCCTGTACGTGGTTTTGCACAATCTTTAAACAGCAAACGTCCGGGCGTGATTGCTGAAATCAAGAAAGCGTCACCATCGAAAGGCATCATTCGTGAAAATTTTAATCCTGCGGAAATTGCAACGCAGTATGAAGATGCTGGTGCAGCGTGTTTATCGGTACTGACCGATGCAGATTTTTTCCAAGGTGCAGATGAAAATATTTTGATTGCTCGCAATCATTGTTCATTGCCTGCTTTACGTAAGGATTTTCTCATTGATCCTTATGGCGTGATTGAAGCACGCGCTTTACATGCAGACTGTGTATTACTCATCGTGGCAAGTTTGTCAAATCAACAACTTGAAGAAATGTCTAAAACTGCTTTTGAACAAAATTTAGATGTTTTGGTTGAAGTGCATGACGAAGAAGAACTTGAACGTGCGATGCGCCTTTCCGAGCAATGTATTTTGGGTGTAAATAACCGTAATTTAAAAACTTTTGAGGTTGATTTAGATATTTCAATTCGTTTGAAAAAATTACTCGATCCTTCTCGTTTACTGGTCACTGAAAGCGGTATTGCGACAGTTGAAGATGTCGCAATGATGAAAAAGCATGACATTCATGCATTCTTGGTGGGTGAAAGCTTTATGAAACAACCTCGCCCTGATCATGCATTTACAGCGTTGTTTGGAAAACCTGAGACGGTTTAATAACCATTCTTTAGGTTTAAAAAAAGCCTGATCAATTGATTGGGCTTTTCTAATGATTCTTAATATTTTTAGACATAAAATACTCAAAAAATCCATCCATACTTTTCAGTTCAAATTTAATGGGATTATGGCTATAATAGTCAGCAAATTCTGTTCATTGACTGTTTTAGAAACTATGAGTAATGCTGATTCTTCTTTTTCCAAATCTCAGTTGGATTTATTAAAACAATTTAAAAAACAAATTTCCACTCCACAGCCTGTACAAAGCACCAAAGCTGAAACTCAGCCAGAACAAAAGCCGACCTATCAACAAACTGTGTCGAAGACTCAAGATTCTAATGATGATGCCGATTTATTTAAGAAGGCATTATTAGGCGTAAATAAAATTGATAATAGCAATATTGCCAAAATCGAACGTCCAGATATTCGAAAAAAAATGGATGCAAAAACATTGGCAAAACGTGCATCTGCTGAAGGTGCATTTGAAGTCAATAATGCAGAACTTTCCGATACTCAAGCTATGCTCAATCCTGTTGCAAGCCAAGCAACGCTCAGTTACCGCATTGCCACACTACAGCATAAAGTTTTTGAAGACTTAAAAGCAGGTAATCTGCGTTGGTATGAAGCGGTTGACTTGCATGGTTGTACAGTTGAAGAAGCACGCACCGCTGTATTACAAATCATTCAAATTGCCAAAGATGAAAATCAGACTGTAATTAAGATTGTCCATGGCAAAGGTCCAGAAGCCATCCTTAAAACGTATGTCAATGGATGGCTACGCCAACACCGTGATGTTTTGGCATTTGTCAGCGCACCTGAAAAACAAGGTGGAACAGGATCAGTTCTCGTTCTACTCAAACGTGCTGAAAAAAATCCAAAATTTACTCAGGGTTAATCACCTTGAGTAAACAATCGTTGTGATCCAACGCTTTATTTTCTACTTTCCTAAAGTGCGGTTTATCAAGTAGTAGTCAGCTTTGTTGAGTTTTCTGCTACAATGCCGTCCTTGTTCGAACCGTTATAAGTGAACACGTTTTATGTCTATGCAGCAATCCTACGCAAACATTTTAACTGCCGTTGGTGAAGACCTCGATCGTCCAGGTCTTAAAGATACGCCTATGCGTGCGGCTAAAGCTTTTTCGTACTTGACGTCTGGCTATAGTAAAACATTAGAAGAAGTGACCAACAATGCGGTCTTCCCTTCTGACAATGACGAAATGGTTTTGGTTAAAAACATCGAATTTTATTCATTGTGTGAACATCATTTATTACCTTTTCATGGTCGTGTGCATATTGCCTACTTACCTTCAGGTAATGTTTTAGGCTTGTCTAAATTTGCACGTATTACAGAAATGTTTGCACGTCGCTTACAAATCCAAGAACAGCTGACCAAGCAAATTGCCGATGCTGTAGCCGAAGTCACTCAAGCACGTGGCGTTGCTGTGGTCATTGATTCTGCACATATGTGTATGATGATGCGTGGTGTCAGTAAGCAAGAATCAACCACACGCACAGTATCTTTTGTCGGTGATTTTAAAACCGATAAAGAAGCACGTCGTGAATTTTTAATGGCTGTTCCTGAAGCACATTAATTTTTGCATGATGCGAATGAAGCCTCAATTTTATTGGGGTTTTGTTTTATATGAAACAAATAAATGATGAATAAGGATTTCACAATGTCTTCAATTTTGTCACCAATTTTCTTGGCAGGACAAGGCTTAACACAAAGCGAAACCACTGTAGATTATCCACGTGCTGATCGTTTGGTGAGTAGCAATCCAAAACGCTTAACACAAAGTCTGTATGAACACCCCAACATGAATTGTGGTATTTGGCAATGTGAAGTAGGTGCTTGGAACATTGTTTTTGCCGATAATAAACAAGAATTTTTTCAAATTATAGAAGGTATCGTCCGTATTCACGACGCACAAACACAATCCTTTATTGAAGTCAAAGCAGGTGAAGCGGGCATCATTCCACCATCATTTAAAGGTACTTTTGAAGTGGTTGAAGCGGTTAAAAAATACTTTGTGGTTGTGGAAGCTTAAATCAGTTATATACAAAAACTTAAGTTTTAAAGAACACTCACCAGTTAACTTAAGATTTAAGTCGTTTTGCAGCCTGTGTTTCATCGACCAATTGATAAATTAAATCTTGCATGGCGAACATCGACTGATGGTTATCATGATCCCATGGATGAAAACCTGGTCGAAAATAATCAAAATAATTACCCAATTGTTTTCTCAATGTACCAATTTCACCAAAAGTATATTTATAAGCTTTTTTCCATGCTGAACGATCAGTCAGCTTACCCTCACCTTTGACAATATTTAAAAATACGGGGATCACGAATGCCCAAAAAACAATTGTTGCCGCCACCAAGCCTAAACTTCGCGCAGTGTAGGCGTACACACCTTGCCCCATCGCATTATTCCACACATCAAAAGCAACCGCTTTATGTTCAGTTTCCTCAAAAGCGTGCCAACGCCAAATATTGGCATAATGTGCTTCTGCCCCGTCAAACAACTCAGGCGTGGTCAAAACTGAATCTGCAAGAAGTGCAGTAAAATGCTCTAAAGCAATTGTCGCACTCAGTGAAAAATGTGCGGGCGTATGCTTTTTAAGAATGCCAAAAATATCGAGTACAAATGCTTCAAATTTCGGTGCAATTGGAGAACGAGCAAACAAAGCATCGTTATAATCTTCATGCTCACGTCCATGCATGGCTTCTTGACCAATAAATGCAGTGACGGCTTTTTGCAACTCAGGGTCTTCTATCAAATCACGATGCGCACGTACTGCATCAATAAAAAAGCGTTCACCAATCGGCAATAAAATTGAAAAAGTATTCAATAATGCAGTAAAAATTGGACCTGCGGGCGTATGCCAATCTTGAATACGATCTGCGGGTAAATTGAATCGTACATCACGGCGAATTGGTAAAGGCTCATGATAAATTGTCGATTTAATCATTTTTTTTAAAATACCCATGAGTAAACTCCTCTTACGACATCATTCTTTTTATATGTGTTGTATGCATGAGATATTCAGAAAAGATCTATCTATTCATCGCTTCTCAGTGCAATAACGTCCTATTAAAAAGTTTCTCTGTACACGACAAAAATAGATAACTCATTGAAATAATGTCATAATAATTG
>CAXYZD010000151.1:0-6376 GCA_964293455.1 uncultured Acinetobacter sp.
TTTTGAAATGATATTACTAAATAAGCGTCCAAGGCTAGGTTTGTGCAACAAAGCCAATAATGTCTAAAAATTTTTTTATGGTGAAATCACCAAGATTATGGCTTTCAGATTTATTTAATAACCAACTAATAAAACTACTGTGGCTCATTTCTCGTCTACTAACACCTAAGATTTCAGAAAAAGATTTTGAATAGTAGAACTTTTCTAATTTTTGAAAATCAGAATCATTTTTAAAATTTATGATTTCATCTCTGATTATATCTACTGTTAAATCGTCCATTTTCCTCTCAAATTATAAATTCTATACTCTAGATTAGCATTAATTTTAATATTTTTGAAAGGAGTTTTGTCATAAGATTTTGATTGCATTTGGTTTTATTTAATTTGTGAAATAATAGGTTTTCTAGACATAAAGCAGGCAATTTGCCTGCTTTATTGGTTTTTAAACTATTAGCTTAGTGCTGTAATACAGAAATATCCGCAACAGCCGTAAACAAACCACGTAACTGTGCAAGTATGCGTAAACGGTTGGCTTTCAACTCTGCATCTTCCGCCATCACCATCACACCTTCAAAGAAAGCATCAATTGGCGCACGCAAAGCTGCAAGTTTAGAAAGCGCTTCTGTATAATTTTTTGCATCCAAAAGAGGTTGAACCACAGGTAGTACATTTTGAATCTCTGCATAAAGTGCTTTTTCAGCATCTTCAACCAATTTAGATTCAACAATTTCACCTGTAGGTTCAGCTTCTTTCGCCAAGATATTGGCAACACGCTTATTGGCCGCAGCAAGCGCAGCAGCTTCAGGCAAGTTACGGAAATGATTTACAGCAGTCACACGCTTATCAAAATCTAAAGGCGATTTTGGAGACAGTGCTTGAACAGCTTGAATCACATCAACAGCAACGCCTTGGTCTTCGTATTTCGCACGGTAACGACCTTCAAGGAATGCAACCGCATCCGTCAAAGTCTTGGCATGATCTTTCAATACATCGCCATACGCATTTAACGCAAGCGTAATCAATTCTTCAATAGAAACATCAAGATTGTTTTCAGTCACAAGACGCAAAATACCAATCGCAGAACGACGTAAAGCAAACGGGTCTTTCGAACCTGTAGGTGCTTGACCAATACCGAAAATACCTGTGAGCGTATCTAAACGATCGGCAAGGGCAATGGTTGTACCTGTTTTGGTTTGCGGTAAAACATCACCTGCAAATTTAGGTAGATACTGCTCACCTAAAGACTCAGCTACTTCTGCATTTTCGCCTTCAAGACGTGCATAATAAGTTCCTGCAATGCCTTGAAGCTCAGGGAATTCACCCACCAACTCAGAAGTTAAGTCACATTTTGCAAGAAGCGCAGCTTTTTCAGCATCGGCAGGGCTTGCACCTGTAATTGGCGCTAAAGCCACAGCCAATTTTGCAATACGTTCAGACTTATTCCAAAGTGTACCGAGTTCAGCTTGGAACACCATGTTGGCTAATTTTTCTTTACGAGAGGCAAGCGGTTGCTTCTGATCTTGTAAGAAGAAAAATTCAGCATCTGACAAACGTGGACGAACCACTTTCTCATTCCCTTCAATAATTTGAGTCGGATCTTTAGACTCAATATTTGAAACGGTAATGAAGTAAGGTTGAAGTTTATTGTCTGCATTCACCAAACAGAAATACTTTTGGTTGTCTTGCATAGTCGTGATGAGTGCTTCTTGAGGAACTGCTAGGAAGCGTTCTTCAAAACTTGCACGAAGCGCAACAGGCCATTCAACCAATGCTGTTACTTCATCACGTAAATCCGCAGGAACGATGGCAATGGCATTGACTTCATCAGCAAGTACTTTGACTTGACCATCAATGATTGCTTGGCGTTCTTCAAAGTTTGCAATAACGTAAGCTGCTTTGAGTTTTGCTAAATATTCATCAGCATGCGTTAATGTAATCGCTTCAGGTGCATGGAAACGATGACCAAAAGTCACATTACCCGCTTTATGATCCTGAATCGTTGCATCCACAACATCGTTATCTTTTAACAACACAACCCATTTTACAGGACGAACGAATTCAGTACGGCTTGCCGCTGAACGCATACGTTTTGCAATTGGAAGATTGTCCAATGCAGCTTGTAAAATTTGTGGCAATAAAACGTCAAGGCTTTGACCTTTCACGTCTTTTAAATAACACACTTTTTCGACTTTACCTGCTTGGAAAGTCGAAACTTGATCTACAGTAATGCCTTGTCCACGCATAAAGCCTTCAAGGGCTTTGGTTGCATTACCTTCAGCATCAAAAGCAGCTTGTTTAGCAGGGCCGTCAAAACGTTTTTGTGTATCGGCTTGTGCACCATCCACATTGACAATTTTCAATGCCAAACGACGTGGCGCTGCATAAGCTTCGATTGAATCGAATGCTAAGCCTGCATCTTTTAAGCCTTTTACCGTCTCAGCTTGCAGTGCATCACGTAATTTTTTGAGGCTTTTTGGCGGAAGTTCTTCACAGCCTAATTCGAACAAAACGGTATGTTTAGACATTATTTGCTCTCCTTGTTGGCTTCTTTAGCTTCTGCTTCAACTTGCGCTTTTAACTGTGCCAATACTTCATCACGAAGTTCAGGTTCAGCCATTGGGAAGCCAAGTTTCGCACGAGCAGCAACATAACTTTGTGCAATTGAACGCGCCAATGTACGTACACGTAAAATATAGCGTTGACGTTCAGTCACAGAAATTGCGCCACGAGCGTCTAACAAGTTAAAGCTGTGTGATGCTTTAATCACTTGCTCATACGCAGGAAGTGGAAGCTCTGCTTCAATTAAACGAGTTGCTTCTGCTTCATAGAAGTCGAACAATTCAAACATTTTTTCAACGTTGGCATATTCAAAGTTATAAGTCGATTGTTCTACTTCATTTTGATGGAATACATCGCCATAAGTCACAGTACCGAATTGACCTTTCGTCCAAACAAGATCGTAAACTGAATCTACGCCTTGAAGATACATGGCTAAACGTTCAAGACCATAAGTGATTTCACCAGTCACTGGGTAGCACTCAATACCGCCAACTTGTTGGAAGTAAGTGAACTGAGTCACTTCCATGCCATTTAACCAAACTTCCCAACCTAAGCCCCAAGCACCGAGTGTTGGAGATTCCCAGTTATCTTCTACAAAACGAATGTCATGTACAAGGGTATCAATACCAATCGCTTTTAGAGAGTCAAGGTAAAGCTGTTGAATGTTGTCTGGGTTTGGCTTAAGTACCACTTGGAATTGGTAGTAGTGCTGTAAGCGGTTTGGGTTTTCACCATAACGACCATCTTTCGGACGGCGTGATGGTTGAACGTAAGCGGCGTTCCAAGTTTCAGGGCCGAGCGCACGTAAGAATGTTGCAGTGTGGAATGTCCCTGCACCCATTTCCATATCGTAAGGTTGTAAAATGACACAACCTTGTTCAGCCCAGTAGTTTTGTAAGGCTAAAATTAAGCCTTGGAATGTATCGATATGCGATATGGCGCGACTCATGCAGCATCCACTATAAGTATTAGAAAAATTGGTTCTCAGTATAAGGATTTTGGGAGGGAGTGGCAAAGGGTATAGGTTAAGTTATACTGTTTTTCATGAAGGTTAGAATTTAATCAAAATATCTAGCTGCGTTATGATAGAAGTGCAATCAAAATAAAATGAGAAATAGATGAATTATTTAGAAATTATTGGCAAAATTTAATTCATACCCAAGAGGTACAAGACTATATCGATTGAGCAGTATTGAAACTTGAGCAAGGTTTTGAAACAGAGTCTATTATTGCTTTAGTTTCGTTATTGCTAGAAATTTTTCCTGATGTTGATATTACTGAGTAATATTTTAGTCAGTCAATCGAAAAAAATGGACAACTATATATAAATAATAAAAAAGCGATTCATGCATATTTACAGTATTACTGCGATGAAGTGATTCTCGGGAAAATTGAGCCTGAGTATGCTGTCAGTGAATTAAATGAAATTTGTGAAAATATAGAATTAAACAATAGAAGATATAAAATAAATACACCTTTGAATTATCATTATCGTATAATTTAGCAATATTTTTAAAGTCTGAGCGCAATATTTGTGTCTGAATTTACAACAAACTGGTTAAACATGTTAAAGCCAAATTTTAAAGTTTTACCCTTTAAAGACCGCGTGTTATGTGGGCTAGGTGCACTTATTGGTTTAGCTATTTCGTCATTGATCAGTTGGTACGTGCTAGGCGGTTTTAACGCATGGTATATCGCACCAATGGGAGCAACGTCGGTTTTATTGTTTGCTGTATCTGCAAGTCCATTATCGCAACCTTGGAATTTAATTATCGGTAATAGTATTGCATCTATTGTAGGTGTGAGTTGTGCAATATTCATTGCTGAGCCAACTTTAGCCTTTAGCTTGGCTGTCGCATTGGCTATTTTTCTAATGATGAGTACAGATTCTTTACATCCACCGAGCGGGGCAGTCGCAATTACCGCCGTGATGGGAGGGGATTCTGTGCATCAACTGGGTTATGCTTTTATTTTGTATCCAGTATTACTCAATTCAATTTTATTGCTCATTGTTGCGGTCATTTATAATCGAATGTTAGGCAAGAAATTTCCACAAGTTGCACAAATTAATATACGTTCTAAAGATCCAACGCCAACCCAAAAAGTCACAATTCAACCGCAAGACATTAAAGATGCGCTTGCTGATCAGACTGAATTGCTTGATATCAGTGAATATGACTTACAAAAAATTATTCTAAAAGCACAAGAAAATGCCAATGCTCGACAGGTCAATGATTATTTATGTCAGGACATTATGAGCAAAAATGTGATTTTTTTATATGCCGAGGATGACATTCATAAGGCATTAGATAAGTTTAAACAGGTCAATCTTATGAGTTTACCTGTGGTGAATGCAGATAATGAATTAGTGGGAACGCTTGCACTGTATGAGGTGGTGGAATGGTTCAAAGGTTCAACTGATATACATAGCTCATGGCAACATTTGGTCAAACAAATTATGAATCTGCAAGTGGTGACAGTGCAACCTCAGCAGCCCATTCAAGATCTAATTCCTTATTTCGTTGAGCGATCATTCAATTATATTCCTGTGGTTGATGGTAAAAAGATCGTTGGGATTATTAGTCGTGCTGACATTATTGCAGCCATGCAACAGTTATTACTGAAAAAATAAAGCCTTAAAAATTTGACTGCTTAGCGTTAAAGCCAAAGGTGAGGTATAAAAAAACTGCGATACATTGGGGTAATGATCGCAGTATAAAATGAAACGAAAAAATTGATGTAAATGTATTATCGGCGAATATTACTGTTTTCAGACACCGTACGCATATTGTTTTGAGTATAACTTCGGCTATCAATATGCTGTGTTTGCTTTGGCATAATAAGCCACAAGATCAGATAAACCAAAATACCGGGGAAGGCAGCACTCATTAGGGAAACCACCACAAAGATGATGCGTAATAATGTTGCATTCCAACCAAAACGTTCAGCAATACCGCCTATTACACCGGCGATCATATTGTGTCGGTTAGAACGGTATAAACCGAGATTGGCCATTTGAAGCTCCTTTAAAAACATAAAAATAAGATGAACAACAGTTTTAATATTGGTTACTTATTAAAATGGGGATGATTTTTTCCACTTAAAGTCTAAGGTACTATGATTTTGTTACTGCTCTGTAAGTGTAGAGTCAGTCTATTTCTTGAAAAATGGTGGATTTATGCAAATGAGCAGATCTACATTTTTATACTTTTGTAAAAGAGCATTAAGGCTGAGTGGTAGTCTGTGGGATAATCTCTAAGAAATGTACGTCTAGGTGCATATGTTTAAAGTGAAAAGGTATGAATTACTTTGAAAACGTATAAAATTTTCAAAAAATGTAAAAAATTAACGATTTTCGGTGCGGGGCATATCACAATTGCCGTTGCATTGCTGATGGGCTGTTCAAATCAACAGAAAGAAGAAGCAAGTACGCATGAAGATAGCAATACTCCCTCAGTTGTTGTCTCGGCTAAAAAAAATATAGCGACGGTGCAGGCAGAAGATGAAGGGGCTAAATTGACTGAAGCGGCTGGGCCTGCAATCGCTCAAGCGTTAGATGATGAAATTGAGCCTATTTCGGATCAGTCTATGCTGTATGTTGGACGTTATCATACTGAAATAAGTTGTGAAGATAAATTTGCACACTGTGAAAAAGGCTCGGCAGAATTTATTATTAACTTATTACCCAATGGTACGGCACATCGAACTTTTGTGTATAGGGGGCGAGTCAGTAATGATAGTCATGAGGACATTGTAAATCGTAATTCTCTGTACACGACAAATTTCACAGAACTCTTATCCTATCAGGCATCTGCCT
>CAXYZD010000152.1:0-6314 GCA_964293455.1 uncultured Acinetobacter sp.
CTCTAAAATTATTTCCTTTTGCAATATCTTTCCTTTTATGACTAGTCTCCGCACACGGGATATTATTGCATTAGGGTTCATGACCTTCGCCTTATTTATTGGGGCAGGCAATATTATCTTTCCACCGATTGTTGCTCAACAAGCCGGTGAACATGTTTGGTTAGCTGCTTTTGGTTTCTTAATCACCGCAGTTGGCTTACCCGTTTTAACCATTATGGCACTGTCTAAAACAGAAGGTTCCATCGCTATTCTAAGCTCCCCACTTGGAAAAGTGGCAAGTCTATTGTTGACAGTCGTTTGTTATCTTTCTGTTGGTCCATTATTTGCAATACCACGAACAGCCACAGTTTCTTATGAGATTGGTTTTTCTCCATATTTTGGTGATTCAGCATCTAGCTTATTTATTTATAGTGTTGTTTATTTTGCGATTGTCACAGTCGTATCACTGTATCCAAATAAATTACTCGATACTGTTGGTCATTTTCTTGCACCACTTAAAATCATCTCCCTTGCGATTTTAGGTATTGCTGCATTTGTTATTCCCGCAGGATTAGTTCCACCAGCAATTAATAATTATGTTGCAAGCCCTGTATCTGAAGGTTTCGTTAATGGTTATTTAACCATGGATACTTTAGGTGCATTGGTTTTTGGTATTGTGATTATTCATGCCATTCATTCACGCGGCGTTACTGATCCTAAACTCGTGACTAAATATGCCATTATTGCGAGTTTAATTTCAGGTGTAGGCTTGACGCTTGTTTACTTAAGTTTGTTTAAACTTGGGCTTGGAAGCCATGAAGTAGCACCAAATGCAGCCAATGGTGCCATTATTTTACATGCCTATGTACAGCATGCTTTTGGTGATATGGGATCAATTTTCCTGACCATTCTCATTGCTCTTGCCTGCATGGTTACTGCGATTGGCTTAACTTGTGCTTGTGCTGAATACTTTTCGGAACTCACTAAAATTCCTTATAAAATTTTAGTTTTCATTCTCGTATTATTCTCATTAATTATTTCAAATCTTGGTTTAACTAAATTAATTGCAATATCTGTACCTGTACTCAGTGCAATTTATCCACCTGCAATTGTAGTTATTATTTTAAGTTTCTTTTGGAAATTTTGGAAAAAACCGTCACATATTGTTGCACCTGTGACTGCTGTTGCATTTGCATTTGGGATTATTGAAGGCATTAAAGTCACTTCTTTTGCCGAAATTTTACCCGATGTTTTACAAAATTTACCACTCAATGCACAAAATCTTGCATGGCTATTACCCTCTATTGCTGTATTGATCATTTGTATTGTGATTGACAAAATTCGAAATTAAAACATTTCTTATTTTTATGCCGTAAAATTAAATCTTACCCCGATTTAATTTAATTTGTGATCAATACTTGCCATTTTACCCAAATGTGCAACTATTGCTTACACTCGGCGCAAGTGCTACGATAAAAATTATTCCCTACGAGATTAAGATCAATCCTTTAAGATTGATGCTTTTGTATTTCTCATTTTTAGTAATTTTGTTTTAATTACAATTATTGTATGATTTTCAATCAAAATAGCACTAATTTAGTAAATAAATAGACAATTTCATTTTTGTCATAAATATGTCATAATTAATTCACATAATAGTAGTATTTACTCTTGAAATATTCCCATATTATGGTACAACTAAAATACAAATCAGACTAAAACACATTGTTTTAGTCAAACATAACAATAGGAGGCATGCAGATGTTATCAACACATTTCAATAAGCAATTCTTCATTAATTCTTTAAAGACCAATAGCAAATTGGTTATTTATATCAGTACGACATTTGCCATTTTTTTAATGATTCTTATGCATGGTTTAATTCAAGGTAATTTACAACCTGAATTCTTTGGTTACGCACTAATTGTAACCGCCGCCTTTTATATTTGGGACATCATTGATCACAGTCAGCGTAAACAGCGCCGCATAGATACTTCAGATTAAAGCAAGGATGACTCATCATCCTTTTTTAATAAATTTATTAAAATAACAAATACTTAAACCATTCAATTTTAAAAATTTAAATATATATTCAAATCAAAGCCAATGTTGCACCCAATAATAAAGCACCTGTTGCAATGATTTCTCCAAGCACCAATAATAGCATTGCACAGCGCATCATACATGTAGGTAAACTGAATTTTCCCAGTATATGCGGTTGACGAAATTGGTTTGTCGTATCTTGTAAAAAACCATGAACAACATAACTCAAGATCGAAAAGCTAAAAAACAACATATTAATGAGTACAAAAATAAGATTAAGTTCTGCCGACCACACTGAAAAGTAAGCCAAAACAGCTAATATTAATGTCGCAGGTGCATAAAGCAGACTACTTCTGTGTGCAATATCGACATAATAATGTGCTTTTGCATGTGCTGAGCGACTAATCTGCCAATATTTCCAAACCCCAGTGAGCATACCCACCCACAAATAAAGCCCACTAAATATTATTGCGATTCTGACGGAAAGGCTTAACTGTTCGATATCCATATCATTCTCCTCTTGATTTTATTTGCCATTTTAACAAGCTCTGTGAAATTTTGATGACTTTTCGGTCACACTCAAATATCAGTTTCTTTTTAGAACTCATGTATGTTTAATTTATCTTCTTTTTTAAAAATACGATGATTATTATGAGCAGTTATGAAAACATGACCATCACCTGTAAAGATGGCTATACCTTAAATGCAAAATTTTATCCATCACAAGGTGATACAACCCACCTGCCTATTTTACTTTGTCCTGCAACAGGCATTACCATGGGTTTTTACCATTCATTTTGCGAATGGTTAGCAACACAAAATTATAATGTTATGGTGTTTGATTTTCGTGGTATTGGGCAGTCCCTCTATACCCCATTAAAAAAGAGTGAAGCCAGTATTCAAGATTGGGGGCTGATCGATATTCCTGCTGCAATTGATAGCTTACTCAGCAAGACACAACAACAGCAAATCATTCTGATTGGACACAGTGCTGGTGGTCAACTTCTCGGAATTACGCCTAATTTTCAAAAAGTTGCTCGATTAATTGCAATAGCAGGCTCAACAGGTCATGTTAAGGGATTAAAAGGACGCACCAAAAAATTGGCACCCGTAATGTTTAATGTGGTATTTCCTGTATCCATTGCGCTTAAAGGTTATGGTGCAACACAAATGCTAGGTATGGGCGAAAATTTACCCAAGAATGTTGCAAGACAATGGGCACAATTTTGCAGTAAACCCGGTTATGTCATCAATGCCATTGGTAAAACTATTTTTGATGATTATCATCAGCAAATTCAATGTCCAATTACAGCAATTTATGCATCAGATGATGAAATTGCCACTGAAGCCAATGTTAATGATTTACTACGTTTATATCCAAATGCGAAAACAGACAAAATTGAGCTTCAACCGAATCAATATAATCAAAAAGCAATTGGTCATATGCTGATGTTTAAAAAATCACATCATCACATTTGGTCTATTATTGCTGCACAAATTGCAGCTTAATATGGACGTATTCAAATCACTTTAGATCAAAAAATGCCTCAAATTTTGAGGCATTTTCAACATCCGTTCTAGAATACAAATTGAAATTATTTCAATGAATTAAAAACCATTAACCTCTAGACTCAGGCTTGCTAATCTTCACCCATTTAATTCGGTTTTCATCCATCTCCAAGACTTCAAACCAAATACCATCATGTTCAATCTGTGTGCCTTGCTTTACTTCACCTTGAGTTTTATCCAAGATTAGGCCAGCAACACTAAAGTATCCTGAATCTTCATGTACAAGATCTAAATCAAGCATACCCATTTCAAGCTCAAGCTGATACAAATCAAGCATTCCCGATGCTTTCCATGTATTTTCATCAATTTTCGTGAGTTCAAGCTGTTCATCCGCATCAGGAAATTCACCTGCAATTGCTTCAAAAACATCGAGTGGTGAAATCAAACCTTGAATATTACCAAATTCATTGCTAACAAGAACCAGCGAGCCTTTTGAACTACGCAATGTATTAATTGCATCAATCACTTTCATTTTTTCAAAAATAAAAATCGGACGACTACGCTTTAACAATTTTTGCAATTGTTCTTCATCATCTAAAGCATCAATTAATTCTTTAGCACGTGCAATGGTCACGACTTTGTCTAATTGACCACGACATACAGGAAATAAACTGTGCGGAACAGCCAAAATTTGCTCACGAATTTTTTCATGGTCATCATCTAGATTAATCCATGAGATTTGCAGACGCGGTGTCATAATTGAAGCCACGCTTCGCTCAGCAAGTGTTAAAACACCACCAACCATATAGCGCTCTTCATCACCAAAGGCTTTATGCGCAGCCAATGACGTACCTGTTTGCAACATCAAATCATCATCCAGCTTACTTCCCATCAGTTTTAAGATGGAATCTGCAGTACGGTGACGCAGTGGAATTTTAGACTGATGTTTTTCAACATTTCGGCTGGTAAATTGGTTAAATGCTTCAATCACAATTGCAACACCAATACCCGAATAAATATAACCTTTCGGAATATGGAAGCCAAAGCCTTCAGCGATCAAACTGATACCAATCAATAATAAGAAACTTAAACACAGAATAATCACAGTAGGATGGCGATTGACAAAGTTCGTCAATGGTTTCGATGCAACCAACATAACAGCCATTGCGACAATCATCGCAACCATCATTACATAGATATTGTCGACCATACCAATTGCTGTAATAACTGAATCTAAAGAGAAAACAGCATCGAGAACGACAATTTGGGCAACAACAACAGTAAAGCCAGCATATACAACATTACTTGTTGTGACCTGAACTTCAATTTTACCTTCCATTCTCTCATGCAGCTCACTGACTGCTTTATAGAGTAAGAATAAACCACCAAAGAGAAGAATTAAATCACGCCCTGAAAAGGTCAAGTCAAAGACGGTAATTAGAGGTTTTGTCAGCGTAACGAGCCAAGAAATGGCGAATAATAAGCCCAAACGCATAATTAATGCGAGGCTAAGACCAAGAACACGTGCTTTATCACGTTGTTCTGGAGGAAGTTTATCTGCCAAAATGGCGATAAAAACAAGATTATCAATACCAAGTACAATTTCTAATACAATTAGTGTCAGTAAACCAACCCAAATACCGGGATCCATTAAAAATTCCATTGATCAAAACCCCTGCACTGTATTTAGTTTACAGTTAAAACAATTTAACCCACACGGCGATGGATCCATGAAAGATACCTTTTTCAATAAAGTGACTTTTATTATGCATAAATAGATACATTTGTAATTATTTTTTTTTAAAATGTTACATTCTGAAATAATAATATTTTAACCTAGACCCAATCTGAGTTTTGCAAGCCATCTTCATCTTGTTTTGAAATGAAATATCACTTCACAAGTGAATAATATTTAGGCGCTCGACCGCTCATGCATTTTTAAGTATGCGATCAATCATCATTTTAATACCATTTTTTCATACGCAGTATTGTTTTCCAAATTTCAACTCAACGCTAAAAAAATGATTCCGACATATCACAATGATACTTGTAACAATATTGAGTCATTTTTTAACTTTACTTCAAGTTTAAATTATAAAAACTGATCATAATGAAGATTATAAAAATGTATCTTCTTCAAATAAAAATATAAACTCTTGTCTAGATAGAACATTATATAGTGGATTTCTCCTGTTTTTTTCAGATAAATGACTGAACAATTATTGATACATCTATCTAATTTAAAATAATATAAGTAATATAGCGACAAGACGATAATTAAAAAAATGGGATTTAAGAATGTCTAAGAAGTATGCAAAATTTTTACCAACATCAGACGATTTTAATTTGGAAGAATTTCCATTTTATTGGGTCACACAAGTGCATGCACAATATGTTTTAAACGTAGACCATGCCTTAAAAAAATATGGAGTCGACAACTCACGTCGCCGTTTATTAATGGCACTACACTCTAAGCCACATGCGAGCGTTTCCGATCTTTCCGATATGATCGTGTCTAAAATGTCGACCACCACCAAAATCGTTTATCGTCTAAAAGATGAAGGTTTTGTTGATACTTATTCGTGTACTGATGATGCTCGCATTACCCGTGTCCATTTGACCGATGCGGGCAACAAAATGAATGAAAAGATCAACGACCTAATGAGCGTAGTCCTTGAGCAATCATTTGAGGGCTTAACCCCATTACAAATTGAAAAATTAATGGAATCGTTAAAGCATATCTTTAAAAATCTTGCACATTAATACATATCTATGATTCATTT
>CAXYZD010000153.1:0-6245 GCA_964293455.1 uncultured Acinetobacter sp.
ATGCTAACTTTTGCTTCAATGGTGACAATACTGGATTTGGTTTGCTTAATTAGATCTAGGTACGCCTGTGGCACATCACCAGCAACCTCGGAGCACGGTTCTAATGTATCGGCTTCGTGGTACGCGCTTGCTTTGCGCAGTATGTAACCCTTACCTTGTAGTTCTGCAACATTTTCGGGCGAAAAGTCATTGGTGAAATACAGTCGCTTATTTGATTCTTGTTTCATGTTTTTATTCCCAATCAGGTAAAGAAAAACCCCTTTCGGGGCAATTCAATTAAGCAGATTTAACCAACACACCTGCGGTATCTTTCACGCTTGAGGCAATCAGATCCCAGTTGGTTGGTGTCCCTATAGCGGCATCAGTAGGTGACTTGCCACCGTTAGCGGTATCCCATGCATAACCTTTAACACCAGCGCCGAATGTCCATTCAGCTTGGTAGGTGTATTTGATATTTTCACCACCAGTACTAGGTACAAGCTCGGCATTAAAGTCATTGTTATCATTTACAACAACAGCACCCTCAACCAAACCAAGCGTGTTATAGAATGCAGTACCAGTTTTATCACCTACTAGTGCAGGCGCATCAGTCACTACAAATACACGACCAAATGGATCACGAACCACGTTCACGCCATCATAACGGAACAGGTTTTCTGAGTTAGACAGCGCGTTGTCAAATAGGTTATGCATAGTTGTTGAATGAAGAATCCAAGAACGAATCGCACCTGAACGATCACCGAGTTTAGCAGCACCTTTATTCAATAAACGGAATGATGCAGCATCAGTGCCATCGCCATGCGTTGCAGCCACATTGCTGGAAATCGCAGAGGATGCACCCAAAATACCAGCATTCAGCATATCAGCTAAGCGCGCCTTACCAAGTTGCTCACCAATAGTAATGGCTGCCAATTCAGGATTTTGAAGAATCCAAGAATATTGCTGTTTTTCATATTCAAGTGGTGGTGTACCTGCTGCAACTTTTACAGCAACATCTAGCATTTGCTCTAAGCGTTTGGCTGCAATTGTGCCAGAGCCATAAGCATTACGACGGCGCACTAAGCCAGCAATTGCCTTAAATGATGCTTCGATATTGAAATCACCGCCAAAGGGCTCATTGATCAACTGAATAGCACCTTGTGATGCTTCGTTGAATTTATCAATGTCCTGCGCCACTGTTTCAGTCATTGCGGCATAGGTTTGCTTATTAAATACTTGTAAATCCCAAGGCATGAGCCTCTCCTTAAATCAATTATGCTTGTTCGCCTACCTGTTTCATATAGGCAATCTTTTCGTCTTTGGTTTTGCATTCAGCCAGAGATTTAGGCCCCGACTTATTGCCACCACCACCTTGGAATCCACCACCCGAACCTTGACCACCTTTTAAAATCGAATCTTTGTGCTGGTATCCGCCAACCAGAGATTCCAAAGCTTCGTCAAAGTCAGCAACTTCACCTGGGCGAGTGCGTGAATAGATTTTTTGACCATCGGCACCAACAGCCACGACTTTGCCATTTTCGATTTGGAAGTTTTTCCCGAACTGGGCTTGGATCATGTCTGCGGGTACGGCGATATTGTCTTGAATGTACTTAGAGCGAGCGAAACCACCGCCAATAAGCTCGTTATGCAATTGAGTCTGGAAAGCATCACGCTCTTGAACAATCGGCGCGTATTTGTCTTCAATCGCTTTGATTGCTTCAGCTTTTACTTTTTCGACTTCACCAGCATCCACCAGTTTTTTATCGTCAAAGTTTTTTAAAGTTTCCATGGCTTTTTTAGCGGCCGTTGGATCTTCAATGCCTTCAAAAGCTTTAAGTGATGTTTCGGCTGTTTCATAACGTTCACGGTTGGTACGTGCTTCACCATTCAAACGGCTAATTGTTGCCACCGTTTGCGGTGCATCATGTGCGACCTCTTTGCCGTCATCGTGAATGTACAGAGGCAGACCCTGCTCATTCACTTCTGCGTAAGTCTTACCTTCGACGATTACTGTTTTAAGTTTCATAAGTCATCCGACCCTTTTTAAGTGAGCATCCGCTCGTTGCGCCCCATTCATCCGAATTTCAGGCAATAAAAAAACACCTCGAAAGGTGCTTAATGTGAATTTGGTTTATTTATCGAGATTCAGAAGGTCGATCACGAAAATCAATACACTTAATTGCGGGCTTTAATGCCAGTGACGCAATCCAAATATCATTGCGACATACAGGACAATTCAGCACATATACCGTTTCATTTCGGTCTGTCTTTGCTTGCGCTTCATTCTTTTGGAATTCAAGCACCGAATGACACTTACCACATGAAGTTGTGTAGATCTGCAATTCAGGCGGTGTGCCTCGACTAATTACTTTCATTATTCACCCAATATATTCTTAAAGGTTTCTTTATCCAAAGCCTTCATCTCAGCCAATGTATAACCACGATGATTCAACGGATCTGCAAACTTATCTAAACTGTAATTTCCATTCTGATACAACTCAAACTTAGATTTACCAAGCCACTTACGCTTAAACCCATCATCTTGATCATCAAACCACGACTTAAATGATGTATTTGCATCAACTTGCCCAATTTTTCCATCACGCTGATCTTTGGGAATATTTTTTACAGAACGCTTATCAGCCACAAATGGTCTTTTTCCTGCGACTTCACCACCTTTATCGCATCCAATATATGTTGTGCGGTTATGTGGATGTACAGGAAATCTAGGTCTTGCTGGATTATCCACCCTGTAAACCTTTCCATCTATTGAGGCACAGTACTTACAAGTACGACCATCCAAGGTTGCAACGACTTTTACATATTCATAACCAAGCGCCTTATAAGTATCAATATAAGTTGAATTGCTTATATGGCTTCGAGCTGTTCTAACTTGCCGTTCAATACTGTGTCTTTCAGCCTCAAGCAAACCATCTTTATAATCGTTTGCCTTTCGACCTTTTATTCGCTGAACAATCTGTTGGTTTGTCTGTCCTTGCGATACACCATCACGAATGACGTACTCCACTTTCTTGCGAAGTGAAGATGCAATATCTTTGAAGAGGTAATCAACCAACTGACCACCCGCAAATGGAACCTTCTTCGCAGTTTTATAAACATCTTCAGCGTTAATAACCACCGCAACACCTGCGATTAAATTTGCTGAATATGTCGCTTCGTAAATCGCAAGCTGTAATGCCGACTTATCAAAACCAAGACTTAAATCATTATCAATGGATTTAAACCACTCATTCAGAATGGTTTTAATCTCTTCAATATTTCGACTGGCTCTCCCTTTACTCAAAAAGTTAAGACCTTGTAACGCTTTACGTTCAGATTCAGTTAAATCTGCTAGTAATTCACTCAGCCGAAGTAATTGAGCATTTGAAAGCTTGTTAAATTGATCTGTCAGCTCATTTACACTTTGGGTTGATGCTCGATATAGATACGCTTGGTGCTGTGACAACACATCAAGTAGGGCTTTCTGTGTTTCAGCATTCATAGTTACTCATCCACATCCAAAGAACCATCACCTGCCTGCTCAATCAGCTTCTCTATCTCCTCCCACTTATCTTCAGGGAATGTGCCTGTTTGTTCGTACTGATACCAAATTTTCATCGGGAATCGACCACTTAAACATGCTTCATAAATTAACTTAGATCGAACAGCATCATATTTTTGCTTATTAAAATCTTGAGAAATGACATAAGTCAGTTCATCAGATTTAAGATCATGATTTGGCAATGCAAACTTTGCACACCAACGTAAAGCCATTTGGAATGCTTCACTGATATTAGACACGGCGAGTGATAATACCGAATGCTGTACGGAGTCCTCATTATCAGCCTGTGTTGCGGTTTTATTAGCAGAACCAACCTCAACTAAACGAGCACCCATTTCCTTCATCTGCGCCCATTTATCAGTCATGAGTTGTTTAACTAAATTATTCTCTTTGGCTTGAACTACATCAACTTTTGCAGGGAAGCCTTTGCGTGAACCCACCGACAATCCCTCCTTTTTCACAATGTCGTATTGTTCACGAGTAATTTCAGGCATGCAGATAATTGGCTGACCAACAATAAAACCTGATTCTTCCACATCAGCACTATTTCGATAATGGGCGAGACTTAAATCTGTCAACTCAAGCAAAGGAGCATTATGAATCTCATCCGTATTATCTATAGCACCACAGAAAGTGAATGGAATGTAATCCCAAATTTTACCTTGATAATCTGTTGGAATGTATTTCTCACCCTCAATCCAATCTCCCTTATCGTTCTGCTGATAGATTTGCACCGTGTAAATGAAATCACCTTGACCTGCATCTTCTAGTCGCAATATTCGATACTGGTCTTTAGTTTCACGCCCAAACCCATCTGCTGTACGAGTCGCCACTGATTCTAGTATTTTTACAAATGAAAGCTTCTTTTGGTTCCCAACAATAATATGATCCCAATCGTGAACAGACTTAGTATTCAATACATGAATCATGGGGAAAGCATTTTTTTGCTTATCCTCGGCACGACTTCGACTTGGTCCTACTTGCGGATAATCAACGTAGATACCACAACGGTAGTGACGCTGAATCAAATCTAAAGCTCGTTGTGAGTTCTGATAGATAGAGCGTCCAGAACCGTCAGAATTGCGTTCTAAATACTCTAGATCATCAGGTCGCTTAAAGTCAGGTAGTTTATTGAATGCTTGCCCAACATTACTCTTATGAGTTCGACCAACCACTCCGTAAAATACAGCACGAGCTAAGTATTCGTCATACTCTGCATCTTCAAATGTCACAGGCTTTGGTAAATAGGTTTTCCCTTTATCCTTAATTGCCTTTTGCCCCTTACAAACATCATCTACTTTTACCCAAGCGTCAATATTCGCACTGTATTCAGCGTGCTTTGATGTAATTGTCATTATCTTCGTCCAAAAATAGGAATGTCGCGAATGCTTAGCACCGGCTTAATAATTGGGAATCTCTTAGCTAATGGGTAACCACCAGCATCACCAACATGGTCTAGACCAGATTTTTTATCAGGCATACCAAAATCGTCATACACTTGCTGTTCAAGCGTTTCAGTAAAGCGTGGACACTTATTAGTATTTACCAATAATGTACGCTCACCATCGCCATTCAGAATCAATGCATTTACAGAGTTAATACGGTCTTTGATAGCAGGGTTTGTTCCACTAACCTCCACTCTAAATCCTTTATCACGTAAAATTTGATGATCTGATTCACTACTATTTTTCGATGATGTTGATTGCCCTGCAGCATCTGGTATTACTGTCATTTCATGAAACGGGAACCTTTCAATCAGTAATGTGGCCATCGTTGGTGTATCACGCACCCCAACCATTTCATCTAAAGCTAAAGGCTTTCCCTCACGAATAACATAAACCACGGCGGCCATTTTTAAGACGTTAAAGTCCATACCTATGATTAAATTTTCATGAGGCTGAATTTCTTCATCTGTATGATTTAGCTTTCGATCAAAATCAGGATAAACAGCACCACTCGTTAAGTTGACGAATTGCCCACGTAAGTACGCTGAAATCAATTGTGGTGGATATGATTCATAAAGAGATGAAATATAATCATCGGGTAAATTAGCTTCGTTATCGTATGTAGAAGCCTGAATCATTCCATACAGTGCACGCTTTGCAGGGGTTAAATTCGCCTCTTTTACAAACTGTTGGTGCGTGAACTTAAATCCTTCAGGTGTGGTTGCAACATCAATACCATTGATTAGACCAGGATGTTTCACACGCATACGGGCAATGATCTTTCGCCATGCTTGTTGAGCCTTAACCGTCGGCATGACATCCAACTCATCAATCAAGGCATGACCAATCTTAAAACCTACAATGGTTTGTGGTTTCTCCATAGATCGACAAATAATTGTGCTTCGATACTGGCGACCGTAATAAATATCAACTTCTTTATTTGATTCGTAGATTTTGGTTTTTAAGCCCCAATCGAATGCTACCTCATCAATGGTAGGAAAGAAGATATCCCGAATTTGTGGATACGTCGGTGCAAAGTAACCTAATGGTACCTTAGGAAATTCCCAAGATTTATCGCATAGGCTTGAACAGCCCACCCAAGTCTTTCCTGATCCAAAACCAGCAACAAACGCACGAAATTTATTCTCTAGCTGTAAAAAATTAGCCTGAGGTACATTCAGAGTCGGATTGATGTTCGGCATTCTCTTTACTCGCATCTACGACCTGAATGGTCACTTTGACTGGAGTTGGATCATCAG
>CAXYZD010000154.1:0-6171 GCA_964293455.1 uncultured Acinetobacter sp.
CTGCTTTCCAACCATTGACGATTGGGTAGCGACGTTCACGGCTAAATGCGCGTGAGGTAATACGTGGACCAATTGCACCTTGGCGACGTTTATGTTCATTACGGTCAACAAGAAGAATTACTTTCTCAACGACATCTTTATCAAAACCTTTGGCAATGATGTCGTCTTGGCTTTGATCTTCTTCAATATATGCATACAAAATTGCATCAAGCACATCATAAGCAGGTAGAGAATCTTGATCTTTTTGATCAGGACGTAATTCTGCTGATGGTGGACGAGTAATCACACGTTCAGGAATGACAACAGTATCACCCACAGTATTACGGTATTTTGCCAACTCAAAAACAATGGTTTTATACACATCTTTCAATACTGCAAAACCGCCAACCATATCGCCATACAGTGTACAATAACCGACAGCCAATTCAGATTTGTTGCCTGTAGACAGCACTAAATTACCAAATTTGTTTGATAAGCCCATCAACAAAGTACCACGAGCACGCGCTTGAAGATTTTCTTCAGTTGCATCGGCAGGCAAGTTACCAAAGAATGGGAACAGTGTTTGCATGAAGCTGTTTACAATCGGGTGGATTTCCGCAATACCGAATGTCACACCCATACGTTTTGCTTGCTCAGTAGCATCTTCAACGCTGATTTGTGAGGTATAAGTATAAGGCATCATGACCGCTTGTACTTTGTCTGCGCCAATGGCATCGACAGCAATCGCTAAGGTCAAAGCAGAATCGATACCACCTGATAGACCTAAAATGACACCCGGAAAGCCTGAACGCTGAACATAGTCACGCGTTGCCATCACTAGGCTTTGATAAATTTCAGCCATAGTGCCAAGTATTGGTGTTGGCTCAGCAATTTTGTAGGCTTTATTTTCAATTTGATATTCAGCAAAGCTTAAGCTTTCTTGGAAACTTGGTGCGCGAAGTGCAACATCACCTGAATTGTTGATGACAAAACTTGTACCATCAAAAATAAGATCGTCTTGACCACCAACTTGATTGGTATACAACAAATGTAAGTTGAGTTGCTTGGCTAATTCTTGCAATGTATCAATACGGTGTTGTGGTTTACCGACTTCATACGGAGAAGAGTTGAGCACCAAGACAGTTTCAACATTGAGTTGAGCAAGCTGTTGTGCTGTTTGTAGTGACCAAATATCTTCACAAATTAGTACACCAAATTTGTGTCCAAGATATTCAAAGACCAAATGTTGATGCCCTTCGGTGAAATAGCGTTTTTCATCAAAGACGCTATAGTTGGGTAAGTTTTGTTTGTTATAAACACCTAAAACTTGTCCATCTTTCATTACAGCAGCAGCGTTGTGGCGTTGACCATCTTCAGTTTGATTGACAAAACCGAAAACCATCACAATATCTTTAACCGTTGCCAATTGTTCAAATGCTTGTTGTGTGCGTTTGTGCAGACTTGGACGTAGGAGAAGATCCTCTGCTGGGTAGCCAATGACTGATAGTTCAGGAAAAACAATCAGTTCGGCATTTTGTGCTTTTGCCGCATTGGCTTGTTCAATCATGCGTTGAACATTCAATTCGATATTGCCGACATACGGTGAAAATTGCGCTAAAGCAACTTTAAAGCTTTTCATTTACAGTTAATCCTATTCCAATAGGGTTTATACACAATTTGTTGATATTTATGAAGATTATTTTTTCAACAATGTGTACTTACATACAAAAAATACCAAAAGGCGCGATAAATAACCAAGAAAATGATGAATAAATCTTTATTTTCTTGCGAGGTAAAAATTACAGACCTTGACTATTCTAACGAAAATAAAAACAGATGCTATCAGTAACTTGCAATAAATCTACTATAAACAAATATATCACTGAATTTATAATGTTTTTATATTTATAAATAGATGTTTTTTGTAGAGAAATACCAATTTTATTTAGGGTTGCTTAAAGATAGTGCATTTTCATGCATATTGGTTTTTTTAAGAGCTTTATCGTATTTGAGAATGGCATGTTAAATCATTTGAAGTAATGATCATTTAGGTATTTTAGCCAATAGATGAATCAAGCTTATTGATAGGCAAAATAATGTTATCAATGCGTTTAAGGAAAATATCTCGAGCAATATCACCTTGTTGCTCAATGTTGTATTCTGAGTACGGTTTACCCATTTTTAACTGATATTTATAGGGATTGTATTTCCCCATACTCAAATATAGTGCAGATTGAAGAAGGGCACCTTTGAACAGAACATTAATTTTTTGTTGATGTTGGTATATGTGTGCCATCTCATGGATAAATAGTGCTTGGTAAATTAAAGGCTGTATTGAAAAATCTTCGCAGTAGTCAGGATCTTTTAGATAAATCCAACCATCAGGTGCCATACACATACCAACAGGTTGCCATGGCAAGTATGGATGATTCATCACAATGACTTGATCGTAATCAATCAAATCAGCAAATACACTTTGACAAACTTGAATCTCGCCAAGCGTGAGTTTACGCCATTTAAAATTCTCAAAATTAAGCCATTTCATATAACGAAGAACAAAGTTCAACATGGTGATTATCAAAGTGTATAACAGATTTTTTTATTATAGAGAAATTGTCTGTTTTAGACAGTTTCTGCAATGTAATTTCTAAATTTGCTCACTTATCGTATTATTGAACGGGGTAAAATCAGTCAATTTTTTTAAGAATGTGGTGATGACTGCTAATACTTCTTCAGGTTTTTCTTTGTGTGGCATGTGGTGGGTATTTTCCATAATATGGAGTTGTGTCTGTGCAGGGCTGAGATCAACAAATTGTTGAGGTTGATTGAGTGAACCATATTCATCAAGCTCACCATGAATGACGAGCATTGGAATTTGAATTTTTTGTAAATATTCATCCAGTGTCCAATGTTGAAATGCCTCAGATAACCATGTTTCAGTCCATGAATTTAAAACCCATTGTGCTTTTTCGCCGTGATATTTCTTTAAACGATCAAGCTGTCCTGCTTGCTCAAACATCGCTTTGGCTTCACGAATACCTGAAAGTGTAAGTGCCTCAACATGTGATTGTGCAGCAATGGTAATCAAGCTAATACATTGTTCAGGATAAAGTGCAGCACATACAGCCGCCATACCACCACCCACGCTATGACCCATCACAATAAACTTTTGTATATTTAACTGTTCAAGCAATTGCTTAAAGATTTTTTGTGCTTCAGTCACGACAAAATCATGGGCTAAAACATGAGGATATGCAGGCGATTGACCAAAACCTAGCCGATCATAAGCAATGACTTGACGCTGTGTCACTTCAGCCAATTGTGCAGGAAAATCACGCCATAAATCGACACAACCCAAAGAGTCATGGAACATGATGATTGGAATATCTGTTTTAAGTTGCGCTGGTGCCCATGATTTAGCAAAGAGTTGAAAGGGCTGATTTTGCTTAAATTGCACGTCAATCCATAAATTTTGCGTTACGATTTGAGTCATTTGAACGTCCATTTCCCTATAGATGACATGACCTCACATTAACGACTTTTAGAATAAAGATTCAAGATGAACTGTTTTAAATTATTGTCCCCACGGGTCATTTATTGTCATTTGAAACCATTTTAAAATTTATTGTTAGAAAAAAACCAATAATAGTCATTTTTTGCTAATCAAATGATTTGAAATGCTAATAGAAAAACAACATCGATGCTTTAAGTTTTATGCAATAAATTAGGTTTGTTGTGAAAAGTGTGATGCTCATCAAAATGAGTGGTTTGGCTAATTTGCATAAAGCAGGTTGATTTTAAATGAATTCACAATTTTTCATATGATGACTATTACAATAGATACAGGTGATTTCATGTTATTTGTCAACCCCGTCAAAAAAGCATTATCAAAAGTGCTCGCAGGTGTAAAGCCAGATTTAGATCATCAATTGGCAAATATTCCGATTCGTCATTTCAATTTTAAATTTGACCCGAAAGAATTCGATGTTAAATTTTTCATGCAAAAAGAATGGGCGACTGCTTATTTTGCTGCATTATCGATTTTTTTGACCTATGGTGAAGAACTTGTCATTGAAACTGCACGTCACCATCGTGATGAAATCAAAGACCCAGTGTTGAAACAACGTTTGACCAGTTTGATTGGTCAGGAAGCGATTCACTCTAAGGTGCATGACGAATATAACGAAATCATGATTCCAAATAACGTGCCTGTTCGTCTTTATCGCTTTCTTGCAGAACAGGTATTTAACAATACTTTTTTGAAATTTCCTCAACCTTTAAAATTGTCTATGATGGCAGGGATTGAGCATTTCACTGCAGTATTTGCAGAATATGCCATGAACAATCCAGATATATTTGAGCATTCACTTGATCAGAAAACACGAGCACTGTGGATGTGGCATATGCTTGAAGAATCTGAGCATAAAGATATTGCTTATGATACTTATCAGGTACTTTCAGGTGACTATCCACTTCGTGTTGCAGGTTTTGTGATTGCCTTAGTGACATTAGGTTTGGGCGTAGGTGCGGGTGCATTATTTTTACCATTTTTACGTCGCCCTTTAAATGTTGTCAGTCCAGCATTTTGGATAGAAGCGAAGGGAAGTTGGAATTTATTATTTGGATTAAAGAAAGGTATTTTTGGCAGTAGTCTAGGGCATATTTTTGATTATTTACGCCCAGAATTTCATCCAAATGATCATGATACAATTGATTTTCTTGAATTTTATAAAGAGAAGCTACTTCATCCTGAAACAGGTGAATTAACACCTTATTTTATTAAAGAATTTACGCCACCGATTCGTCTGTCTTGATACTTATTTTACGCGACCTTGATGCTTGTGATCGATGTTGACTATCGAAATTTTAAGTTGTTTTATGCATAAGTATGCAAACAAATTGAATCTGTGAAAAGTAGAAAAAAGGTCTTAGATGTAAATATAAGACCTTTTTTTTCGTTGGTTTAAGCGGTTGTAAAATTGTCAATTGAGCAAATTATTTATTTTTTATTGATGAAATTTGTCTTTTGAGGACATTCGTTATCTTTTAGTATAAATACAGAATAAATTGTCTAACAATTATATAAATATGTTATAAAATGCAAACTGAATGATAAAAAATGCTAATGGATTTTGGTATAGGTTGGCTTAATTTAATTCAATGGAATTAGATTTTTGTACTCATAAAGGTGATCGAATTCCTGAATTCATCAGTGAAATGGATTTCCCATAAATAAATAAAAGAGTATTCGCTATGTCACTCATTAATCCAATTAAAAAAGTTGTTTCTAAAGCATTCGCTGCCGCACCATTTAGTTTGGATAAGCAATCTCCAATCATCCCAATTCGTCACATGAAATTTGATTTTGATGCAAAGAAACTTGATCACAAATTTTATTTGAATGATGAGTTGGCAAGTGCCTATTTTGCATCATTGTCTATTTTCTTGACACGTGGTGAAGATTTAGTCATTGATACTGCACGTTATCATCGTGATTTCATTAAAGATCCATTGTTGAAACAACGTGTTACTTCATTGATTGGTCAGGAAGCGATTCATTCTAAAATGCATGAAGAGCTGAATGAAGCGTATATGGAGCGTGATTTACCTGTAAAAATCTTCCGTTTCCTTGCAGGTTTTGTATTTGAGTACGGTTTGGAGCGTTTACCGCAACCGATGAAGTTGTCTTTAATGGCAGGTATTGAGCATTTTACCGCTGTTCTTGCTGAATATATGATGAATCATGAAGCAATGTTCTTCCGTTCTCAAGATGAAAAACAACGTGCGATTTGGATGTGGCATATGTTGGAAGAGTCGGAGCATAAAGATATTGCTTTTGATGTATATCAAGCGTTATCAAATAATTATTGGTTACGTGTTGCGGGCTTTTTCCCTGCGTTAATCACGATTTTGGTGTTGATCTCTTTTGCATCTTTCTTTGTACCATTTTATCGCCAACCGAAAAACTTGATTCGTTGGAGTTACTGGAAATCTATGCCACACAGCTTTGCACTGATTTTTGGTTTAAAAGATGGTGTATATGGTAGTTCGCTGAAACATATCTTTGACTATTTACGTCCAGATTTCCATCCGAACGATCATGATACTTCAGATTTCCTTGCATATTATAAAGAAACACTCTGTACACGACAAAAATAGATAACTCATTGAAATAATGTCACAATAATTGTT
>CAXYZD010000155.1:0-6004 GCA_964293455.1 uncultured Acinetobacter sp.
TCAGGTAAATCTTTCTTGCTAAAGTCATCAATTAAGCTTTGTGGATACTTAGTGGCATGGGTAATGACACGGGCAAACTTGCCATCATATTGCGGATAGTTTTCATTGAAGCGATCAGCAATAAACTGGGCATGTTTTTGATTGACGGCAAAGATAATGGTTTTACCCAAACGATCACCGCCTTCGGTTTTAATACCATTTTCCATTAAGTGCTTAAGCATTAAATCAATCGTGCCTGTATTAAACAGCTCTTTATTGATTTTGGATGCTGAGACTTCTTCAGGTGCATCTTCATCGCCCCAATTTAGACTGTCCCAATGTTGTTTTTCCTCTTCAGAGAGTTCGTCATATTTCACACCTTCACGCATGAATTTAAGTGGGACAGAATAAGCTTTGGGTGGCACGAGATAACCATCGGCAATGGCTTGATCAAGGTCGTAGTAATCGGTTGGGACACCGCTTTCTAAGCCAAACAGTGCGTATGTATCACGATCTACTTCATCGCGTGGCGTTGCAGTTAAACCGACAAGCAAGCTATCGAAGTATTTAAAAATCTCGCCAAATTTTTGATAAACGCTGCGGTGTGCTTCATCAATAATAATCAGGTCAAACATGCCAGTGCCGAATTGGCGTGTACCATCGGCATTTTTTTCGTCAATCAAGCCGATCATGGTTTGATAGGTAGAGAAATAGACTCGACCCACTTGGTTCTTATCTTCAAGTAAATTGACGAATGAGGCATCTTTTAAATTGGCTTTAAAGGCATTGTGCGCTTGATTGACCAATGAAGTGCGGTCTGCAAGGAATAAGGCTTTTTGCACTACATTGGCTTTCATCAGCACATCGACCAGTGCAATGGCAGTACGTGTTTTACCTGTGCCTGTTGCCATAATCAGTAAGCCTGCACGTTCTTTACGTTGATATGCTGCAAGCATGGCTTTGATGGCACGAGTTTGATAGTAACGCTCGACAATATCTGTATTGATCGGGAAGCTACTTAAATCAGGGTTGTTCTTACGTCTTTCGATCAGACGTTTGAGTTCTGCCTGCGTATAAAAGCCGTGAACTAAGCGTGGTGGGCCACCTTGCACATCGTTCCAGATTCGGGTTTTGTAACCATTGGTATAGAAAATGACAGGGCGTTGTCCTGTTTGTTGCTCTAAACAGTCTGCATAGAGTTTGGCTTGTTGTTGTCCAATATCAGGGTCGGTCGATGTGCGTTTTGCTTCAACCACAGCCAAAGGCAAGCCATTGGCATCATACAGCACATAATCCACTGCACCTTTACCAGATGGACTCGGCATACCTGTAACAGCAACTTCCTCTCGAACCGTTGTGCCAATTTCCCAGCCTGCTTCTTCAAGCATGAGGTCAATTTTAAGTTTTCGAGTTTCGTCTTCTTTATAGTCGGTATGGTCTTCGATTTTGCTGTTGGCAATTTTGGCTTGTTCAACGTCTGCACGTTTTTGTGCAAGTTCAGTATCTATATTTGCAAGTAATTTTTCACGCTCTTCTAAACTGGCGGACAGTTCAAATAGTTTTTGTTCACGTTCCCGTAAAGCTTTATGTTGTTCAGCAAACTGTTTTTCTTTGGCTTCTGTTTCTTTTTGCAGTTGTTCTTTGTTGGCGGTGATTTGCTGAGTATTGTCAGCATTTGGTATGAGTTTTGGGTTAAATAAAATCGACTGTGAACGGTCTTTTGACGGTGAACCATAGTTACGTTCAAACCAGACATACATCAGAAATAAATGGCTGATGTGTTTTACGGTTTCTTCGGTGGTGAGCTGTTTGAACTTTTTCCCATGTACGGCACTGTTGCCGACCATGCGGATGTTGTCCATTTTATCCCAAATATAAGGTGGAATTAGGTCTTTAAATTTGAGGTCGTTGAGTAAGTTATGTAGTGAAGCATCATAAGGCTGAGTCAGTTTTTTGTCGTATTGATACAGCCACAGTACAAGGTTTTCGAGTGATGTTCGAGCAGCAGCAAGTGCAAATTGAGGGGATATATACGTGAGCTTTTCGGCTTCTTTTGCCGTAGCTGCCAAACTTTTAAATTCAGGTTCTAAAAACTGAAAGTTGCTCATGTATATACCCTCATTTTTAAAATTAAATTTTATAAAGTACCGCTAAATGCTTGGTTTTGTAATGCGAAAAAAAGCTTATTTGATGAAATTAACTGTACTTTCGAGTAACGTTTCGTTTCATTTATTGATTCTATAAATGAATCAAATTTATCCAATTGGGCTTTAGTCGGCAAAGGTATATCTAATTCATATAGATCTGAATTACTAATATTTGCTTGTCGTACACCACGATTATTTTTAGTAATTAAAGCCTTAATTGAGGATTGACTAAAAAAATAACGTATATAATTTTTAGAAAATAAAGTATTAATTACTTCTAGTTTAGCAACTCGCTGATTTAAATAGTATAAGTCATAGTCATCAGTAACTTCCGTTATATTACCATAATCATCTTTGCCAACTGTTCCAGTTAAACTCATTAATAAATCGCCTGATCTTAGCTCATATTGTATAAGCTTTTCAGGATATTGAGGAATAATGAAGTCAAACTTTTCAGTACTAAAACCTAATTTATTAGCATTGCCAATTTTCACAACAGGAATTCCTGATTTTGAAAAATCAGTACTTGAAAATGCAAAACCACCTTGGATTTTTAATACATTTTTTGCTGAAACACGTTCCCATCCTTTAGGATTACTCACAGGATCACCAAACATATCAATAAAGGTGGCTTGTAAAAGCTGATCTAACTTTTCAATCGCTTGCTGCCGTTTTTGGCGTAACTCATCCGCTTGATCTAAAATAGAGGCAATTCGGCGTTGCTCTGCAAGTGGTGGGAGTGGGATTTCATAATTCCAAAACTCACCCATAACCATACGAGGCATTTTTGCACCCGCAACAACATTAGTCGCAAAAGTTAGAAAAACTTCCGATCTTAAAAAATAAGCTAAATATTCAGGATTTACTTTTAGTAAATCACAATTAATCGGCACTAATTCCGTTGTAGCAAAACCATCTTCATCAGCAATTACAACTTTATTTAGATATGGTCGTAATTTAGAATAAAGTACCGTTCCCTTAGTAAAGTAATGAGTTGAGTTGCCAATCTCTGAGAGATTCACATATTCCTTTAATATGATTTTCCCTGTATTTTGTTCAATTTGGTCTAAGTTTAACAGCCAAACTTTATCATCTTGCCCTTGATATTTATTTTTAATATCCAACTTTAGTGAAGAAATCTTAGCCTTTGCAAAACTCACTTAAGCATCTCCTTAAGCGTAGCCATCCCTTTTAAAATATCCTGCTCAAGCGCTTCTAAATCCGCCAAAATTTGACTTGGTGCTTCATATTCCACTTGCTCATACACCACTTCCTTATAACGGTTAATCGACAAGTCATAACCATTGGCAGCAATATCGGCTTTATCCACCATAAAGCTTTGCTCTGTGGCTTTACGGTCTTTTTCACCCTCTAAGTTTTTAAAACGGGCAATAATGTCAGGAATGTTGTTATTTTCATGCTTAGATGCATCTAGCTCGTTACGCTTATCATCAAGCGAATAACCATCCGCCTGCATATCATAAAACCAAACTTTATCTGTACCGCCCGACATGGTTTTGGTAAAAATCATAATCGCAGTCGAAACCCCAGCATAAGGCTTAAACACCCCTGAAGGCATCGAAATAATGGCTTCTAGCTTTTGCTCTTCCACAATCTTTTGACGTAAATCTTTATGCGCTTTAGATGAACCAAATAACACACCATCAGGCACAATCACCGCAGCACGACCACCTGTTTTTAACAACCGTAAGAACAAGGCTAAAAACAGTAATTCAGTCTTTTTAGTTTTAACAATCGCTTGAAGGTTTTTAGCACAACTTTCATTATCCAAACTGCCTGCAAATGGCGGATTGGCTAAAATCAAACTGTATTTTTCGGCAATATGTGAATGCGCTTCACTTAAAGAATCACGGTTTTCAATACTTGGATTTTCTACACCGTGCAGCATCATGTTCATTGAACCAATACGAAGCATGGTGCTGTCAAAGTCATAACCAAAGAAAGTGTCGGAGCTAAAGCGTTTTGCTGCTTCAGGATTAGCAAAAATTTCAGTAGAGTAATGATCGTTTAAGTATTCACTTGCAGCAACTAAAAAGCCTGCTGTACCACATGCAGGGTCACAAATGGTATCCGTTGGTTTAGGCTGCATCAACTCCACAATCATCTTGATGATATGGCGAGGCGTACGAAACTGACCGTTTTGACCTGCTGATGCAATTTTACCGAGCATATACTCGTAAATATCGCCCTTGGTGTCTTTATCATCCATGGGCACATCGGCAACTAAATCCACCACTTTGGTTAAAAGCGCAGGCGTAGGAATGGTAAAACGCGCATCCTTCATGTGATGGCTATAAGTGGTTTCGTCTTCTGCACCTAAGTTTTTAATGAAAGGAAAGACTTCATTGGCAACGGTATTATATAAAGTTGCAGCATCGCATAAAGTAATAAACTTTGACCAACGAAGATGATCTTGTTCAGGCGTGAAAATTGGATGTTCTACAGGCTTCTTTAAACGGTTGGCTTTCTTTTCTTTGGTGATCTGAATTTCATCGAGTCGGCGAATAAATAGCAAATAAGTCATTTGCTCCATGACTTCTAAAGGATTGGAAATACCGCCACTCCAAAATGCATTCCAAATCTGGTCAATTTTGCTTTTAATCTCGCCTGTAATCACGGTATGACTCTCAAATTTCTTTAAGTCTATTGTGTTGGATTTACAAAGTAAAAGCTATGGGAATAGAAGAAGATACGACAGAACTTGGCGTGATATTGACATTAATTATTTTTTAGAATGCTTATGATCTGAATAGTCTAGTTGTACCTCACGAAAAACTCCATTTTTATTAGCTTTAAAATACTTAATCGGTCTTTGCTCCAATGCTACAATCGCCATAAGGTCTTTCACCATTTGCTTACCTAATTCATTTTTTTGGTCTTCTGAAACAATCGTTTTTGACATATTAAAATCTTTACTTCTTCACTAGATATCAAATCAATTTCGAAAATATTTAGGTAATAATCAAATATAAAAATTAAATTTTACGATCCCTCAATTTTTGAGATACAAGCTATAAGTCTTTCTAATACCCTGATTTCTGATTGAAGACTCTTCAAATACATTTGTGCATCATCTACACAATCAGAGATTTTATCAACTATGATTGGATATAGGCGCATATATTTAGCTAAAATCTCTATCTCTAGTTTTACATTATCCACCTCTTCCCCAAGTCGAGTGTAATTTTCATATAGCTGCTTATGAATTGAAGATGAGGCAGTTTGATTGGCTAAATAATTAAGCAAATCAGAGTATCTATACAATGATGTATATTTATAAGTACATGTCGAAGTATCAACTGCTATAAAACCACATTCTTGTAGTTCCCTAACAATTTGATAAATTTTTTGATAGAATTTTTTAGCCTTAAATTCTGGATAGGCTTCAATAAACATCTTTCTGATATCTTTAAATTCTTTTGCTTTAAAAGCTATTGTTGCCAAGAATTTAACCAAATAGCCCTTAAGAGTCTGATTTACATACATACAAATTTACCGCATTATCATGAATTACCATAAATATCCTATTTTGGGATATTTATGGTAATAGTACAACATCTTGAGCTATGAGCTCAATACATGACCCTCGGTATAGAAAACTGATACAAAAACTTATTGCTATACGTGAGTTAAGAAAAATTACTCAGGTAGAATTAGCTACGTCTTTAGAAAAAAATCAATCCTACATTGCTAAAGTTGAAAACTATGATAGAAGGATTGATATCTTAGAATTATACGATTGGTTAAAAGCTTTAGATGTACCAATTGAAAACTTTTTAAAAGAAATTTTTAAATAAGTTATGGGGCTGTAGTAGATAAGGTCAAATACCCGTCCAATCCAACAGTATTTCGAGCTG
>CAXYZD010000156.1:0-5878 GCA_964293455.1 uncultured Acinetobacter sp.
CATTGATTTTTCGCCATGATAGAAGTCGCCTTCTTCCATGTGAGAAACGTGAGTTTGTGACCATTGTTTCCACTCGCTCATAGAGTGCGGGTGTTTTTTAGCGTAATTTTTAACAGCAGCAGGTGCACGGCGATCTGAGTTACCTTCACGAAGTACAGGGTTTACAGCAGAGCCTAAGCATTTGCCATAACGCTCTTTAATTGCTTTTTCTTCGTCAGTCGTTGGATTCTCAGGATAATCAGGAATCGGAAAACCTTTAGACTGAAGTTCTTTAATACATGTAGTCAACTGAGAAACAGAAGCACTGATGTTCGGCAATTTGATGATATTTGTGTCAGGATCTTGAGTAAGACGACCAAGCTCAGCAAGGTTATTCGGTACTTTTTGCTCTTCGCTTAGGTATTCATTGAATTCTGCGAGTACACGGATAGCAACAGAAATGTCAGTTTTGACAATTTCTACGCCAGCAGGCTTAGTAAAGGTCTCAATGATCGGCAGTAGTGAGTAAGTTGCCAATAATGGCGCCTCATCGGTCAGTGTGTAAATGATAGTTGACTTTCCACCAGCCATATATAGCCCCTTGCTTTGGATTGAGTTTGTAAGGACCGAACTTGTGGCTCAGTCCTATGAACCAGTTTGCTTAAATAAAACATTTAAAATATGAATGCTCGTAGCATCATAAACAATGCAATATTGCGTTATATTGCAGTTTAGCTGAAAAATCGTACACATTTGTGTTATTCGCTAATACCCTTATTCTACTTGAAATTTAACCTTTTATCGAATCTCAAGTACATATTGAATTGTTGAGATGGCAAAATATCGAAGAATGTGCACATCTGTAATTTAAATATCAAATAGAGTTTTAGCATATATTTATCAAGCTATTCAGCATTTTATGATCAGATTGATCACTGATCAAGCTCAGGTTAAAGCATGTTGATTTATAGATCAATTTTCTATGACATGTTGGGTATCATAAAAATAAATCATCTATGGATAGATCATATGGCTATTCACCTATGATAAACACAGCGCTGATCAAAATATGATGCAGATTTTTTTGATCAGTATTGATCTATTGCATAATCGTTTTTACGTCTTAATGTAAAAAGTATATCCATAGATAATTGTAATATAAAAAGGGTGTTGCGCTGTTTTTAAGAGATAAAAACGAGATAAAAATCAGAAAAAAGATGAGTGAGTGAGCTTACATCAATTCGTTTTAAGCTAGATTTAAATGTGAGTGATATTGAATATATTTGTTTCTAGGGGCGCGGGTTGCTTTGAATTGGAGGTGAATATAATTACGTGTTTATGGTTTTGTTTTAATCCAAAAAATAAAAAAATAGTATTGATCCGTATATGAGTTTTTATTCTTTTAAAAAAAATGGAATAATCTGTGGTGTTCATCAGGTTTTTTTTGATATTTGTTAAATATTTATTACTCGTCTGTTGTAATATGATGTAAAGTTATGTAAGCAACGTAAATAAACTGTAAAATTAGACGTTAAATAATAATTCAAAGGTAGGTCTTAGTGAGGGCATATGCAACTAAATTTACTGGAAATAGGTCAGGCAGATCTTTTGAGCGCATGCCCTGTAGCATTGTTGTTAGGTGTTTTTACGGAAGATAATAATCTTGAGCGTTTTTTACGTCTTTCTCGTAAGATGTTAAATGCAAAATATGCCATTTTAGCATTTGAAGGCGAACCTTATGTTTGGTATTCAGATCAAAATGGTTTTAAAGCCTTTCATGCCAATCCAAAGGCACAATTACTGTCTTATTTTAATAATACGGCACTGATTGATGCGAATCATCCCAATTACCTTTCATTTTCACAGCATGTTCATGACTTGGGTGCAGAGCATCAACGTATTGTCGGTTTTGATTTACGCATAAAGCTGAAAGGCTCTTTAGGGCAGGTGGTTTATTTTGATGATGAAAATTATAAATTTGATACGGAAAGTGTCGAGCTGATTGCAGATTTATCTGATGGCTTGATGAAATGTTTAGAAATGAGTGTTGAAGCTTCTGAATACAAAGAACGCTATGAACAACAAGCTGCGTTAAATCTGAGTAAAACTAAATTTTTTCAAATTATTGCACATGATTTGCGTGCACCTTTTCATGGTTTATTGGGTTTCTCGGAAGTATTGGCGCAAGAGCGTGATACTTTAGATGATCAAGGCGTACAGGATATTGCAGAATTTTTGCATGATACGGCACAGTCAACTTATTGCTTACTTGAAAGTTTATTAAATTGGGCAATGGCTGAGGGTGGAAATCTTGTTTACCACCCAATCAATTTTAAACTCAATCAGTTAGTGGGAATTGTGTTTGATGTTTTAAAAAGTTTTGCATATAAGAAAAATATTGAACTGAGCCATCAGATTCCTACTGATTTGGCGGTATATGCCGATATGAATATGATGACGTCTGTGGTGCAAAATCTCGTTGCCAATGCATTGAAATTTACTCATATGGATGGTTCGGGCAAAGTGCATATTCAGGCGCAACGTGTTGAAAACGGCGTAGAGTTAAAGGTGATTGATTCAGGTTTAGGAATGTCAGCGACGCAGTTGGAACATATCTTTGAACCACAAATCAAATTTAGCTTGAAGGGCACCAACGGCGAAGCGGGAACGGGCTTGGGACTTGTATTGTGTAAGCGATTTATTGCCTTGAATCATGGTGAAATTCAGGTGACTTCCAAAGAGGGTGTAGGCACTGTTTTTAGCATTGTTTTACCTGTAGCGATTAATGACCATCAAACGTTGGTTAAAACTGAACAGCATTCTATTGGCTAGGCGTTTAGCCGTGATTTGCTTAAATAAGCCATGAACTTAGTTTTCGTCATTACAATCAGGTGTTTTAACAACATGTTGAATCCTCACATAGACGCATAAAAAATAATAAAGCAAAAATGCGCAAACAGTGACAGCAGCTGATATAAAGAATACATCAATTGAAAGTACAGGTTTTTCAGATGAATACTGCACAATTGCAAAAAACATTACGTGCCAGTCAATATGCCGAACAAATATTAAATCTACATCAAAATACACTTGAGCAGGATGCTGTAGTACATCCGTTTGATCAGTCACTTTCAACTGAAAATCTTCAATTGTTGATCCAACAAAGCCTTGCAGGGCTTCAAGATGAAACCCAGTGGATGCGTGCACTTCGAGTGTTACGTGCCCGTTTAATGTTTCGTTGGATTTGGCAAGATGCCAATCAACTCACCGATGTGGTGACTTTGACGCGAGAGCTTTCAGATTTTGCTGATGGCTGTATTGTGGCTGCCAAAGCATTTGCGCTTATTCCATTGTTGGCGAAACATGGTGAGCCAATTGGTTATAGTGGAAAAGTACAAGATTTAATTGTCATTGCGATGGGAAAGCTTGGGGCACAAGAACTCAATTTATCGAGTGATATTGACCTGATTTTTGCCTTTGATGAGCAGGGCGAAACCAATGGACGTAAATGTATAGATGTGCAGCAATTTTGTATTTTGTGGGGGCAAAAGTTAATTTACTTGCTCGATCACATTACTGCCGATGGTTTTGTTTTTCGGGTCGATATGCGTTTGCGTCCGTGGGGTGATGGTTCGGCATTGGCAATCAGTCATGTCGCTTTGGAGAAATACTTAAGTCAGCACGGGCGTGAATGGGAACGCTATGCTTGGATTAAAGCTCGGATTGTTACCGGTGGCGCTGAAGGCGATGACTTATTAGACATGACTCGTCCATTTGTGTTCCGTAAATATGTCGATTACACCGCGTTTGAAGCCATGCGTGAAATGAAAGCGATGATTGAGCGAGAAGTTTCTCGTCGAAATATTGCTGAAGACATTAAATTGGGTGCGGGTGGTATTCGTGAAGTTGAGTTTATTGTTCAAGTCTTTCAATTGATTTATGGCGGTTCAAAACTTGAGCTGCAAGACCGACAATGTTTGGTCAGCCTGAAACATTTGGGTGAAGTCGGCTTACTTGATGCCCAAGCCGTCATTGATCTAGAAGATGCTTATCTATTGTTACGCCGTGTAGAACATGCCATTCAAGCGCTTAATGATCAACAAACACAGTCATTACCGACAGAAGATGATTTGCGTCAGCGTATGACTGACACTTTGGGTTTTGCAGATTGGGAAAGTTTTATTGCCTTTTTAAATGAAAAGCGTGGCAAAGTCATTTATCAGTTTGAGCATTTAATTAAAGAAAAAGGCTGTGAAGCAACCGTTGAAAATTCGACTCAGCTTGAAAATCGTTTAGATGCCATATTGGATGCCAATGCTAAAAATCTCATTCATGAGTTTTGGTATGGACATGCGATTAAGAAACTGCCTGCCAAAGCAGTGCAGCGTTTAAAAGAGTTTTGGCCTTATTTGATTGAGGCGATTTTACAGTCGAATAAACCACAAACTGCATTGATGCGATTAATGCCTTTGGTCGAATCGGTCATGCGCCGTACTGTTTATTTGGTCATGCTGATTGAGAGTAAAGGGGCATTACAGCGACTTGTCAAAATGGCAACAGTAAGTCCTTGGATTTGTGAGGAGCTTACGCATTATCCAGTATTACTTGATGAATTCTTATCCATGGATTTTGAACTTCCACAACGGCGCTATTTAGAGGATTCTTTACGTCAACAGTTGCTACGCATTGAAATTGATCAAGTTGAAGATCAGATGCGTGTTTTAAGGTTATTTAAAAAATCCAATGTTTTAACCGTTGCTGCAAGTGATGTTTTGGCTGAAAGTCCACTGATGAAAGTGTCTGATGCCTTGACGGATATTGCTGAAGTTTCAGTAATTGCAACACTCAATTTAGCTTATCAAACTGTGGCGAAACGTCATGGTTATCCACTTGATGAAAATGGAATACGTTGTTCATTGGACCATTTGGCTTTTGCAGTTGCAGGTTATGGCAAGTTGGGTGGTATTGAATTGGGCTATGGTTCAGATTTAGATTTAGTCTTTATTCATGCGATGGATGAACAAGCCGATACAGATGGCACGAAAGTGATTAGCGGTTTTGAATTTGCCATGCGTGTGGCACAAAAATTTATGTCATTGATGACCACGCAAACGCTTGATGGGCGTGTTTATGAAGTCGATACACGATTACGTCCTTCAGGTGAAGCAGGTTTGTTGGTGACAAGCTTGAAAGCATTTGAACAATATCAACTAAAAAGTGCATGGGTGTGGGAACATCAAGCATTGGTACGTGCCCGATCCATTGCTGGTGAATTGTCGCTACGTGAAAATTTCGAGCAATTGCGTTGTCGCATTTTGACTTTACCTCGTAATGAAGAAACGGTTCGAGTCGAAGTATTGAACATGCGTCAGAAAATGAAAGACCATCTTGGTTCATCAAAAGAGCAGAAAAAAGATGGTATTTTTCATTTAAAACAGGATGCAGGTGGTATCGTTGACATTGAATTTATGGCACAGTACATGGTGTTAGCCTGGAGTGGGACGAATCAAGATCTCGCCCATTATTCCGACAATGTAAGAATCCTAGAAGATGCTGGCAAGGCCGGTTGCTTACCAAGCAGCGACGTTACAGCACTGATTCAAGCCTATTTGAGTGAACGCGCCGAGAGCCATCGTCTAGCACTTGCAAATCAAAATATGCAAGTGAGTGCAGCCGAGTGGCACGATACCCGAGAGGTCGTTTGTAAATTGTGGCAAAGACTAATTGATCCAACTGCGACATTCGCATTGGAAAGTGAATAATTGTGTAAAAAAATTTGGAGTGTGTGGCATGAACTTGGCTGATCGTGATGGTTTTATTTGGCAAGATGGACAAATGGTTGATTGGCGTGAAGCGAAAACTCACGTCTTAACACATACTTTACACTATAGTATGGGTG
>CAXYZD010000157.1:0-5875 GCA_964293455.1 uncultured Acinetobacter sp.
CTGCAAGAGAAGTTTTGTATGCGGCATATAATCCAATTTATGCCCTTGCAAGCTATCCAGTGTTGTCGAAAGAATGGCTCAATCAGCAAACTAAATCTGAAGCACAGCTGCGTCGTGAAAATACGGCAATGCAAGCTGAACTTCTTCAGGCACAGGTGCGTCTGCAAAAACTCTCTGAACTTTCCGCTGAAAATACCCGTTTACGTGGTCTACTCGATACACCACTGATTATTGACGGTCGTATGGAAATTGCAGAGGTTATTGGAACAGATGCAGATCCATTACGTCATATTATTATTATTAACCGTGGTTCAAGCAGTCAATTGAGAGTCGGGCAAACTGTACTTGATGACAAAGGAATCATGGGGCAGATTATTAATGTTTATCCTCACAGCAGTCGAATTATGCTGTTGTCAGATAAAGAGCACTCATTGTCTGTTCGTTTAGAAAGTTCGGGTATGCGTGCCATTGTGACAGGCACAGGTGATCTTGGGCGTTTGAAAATGGAATATGTACCAACCAGTGCTAATATTAAAGTTGGTGATAAAGTGTATAGTTCTGGTTTAGGACAGCATTTTCCAGCGGGTTACTTGGTCGGGTCAGTCTCTAAAGTTATGCGTCATAATACCGGTGAGTTTGCACAAATTGATGTGAAGCCAGCAGCACAGCTTGCAGGAGGACATCATGTTGTGGTGTTATTTTCAGATTCTTTAGCGATGGAGCAGCCAAATGTTGATCGCTAAAACATTATCTCAAGAGAAAAAGAACAGAGATCCTTTGTTTGCCATTGTGATTTCAATTGTCATTGCGTCTATTTTAACGGTGTATCCATTGTCTTATGCCGTTGCAGGATGGCGTCCAGCATTTATGGTGTTGATCACGTTATTTTGGGTGCTCTGTCAACCTACGTGGTGTGGCGTGTGGTTTTCCTTTACGATTGGCTTATTTACCGATTTGCTTCTTGGCGCACCACTTGGAATGAATGCATTTAGTTTTGTAGTGATTTGCTTTTTTTCTCGTTACTTTATACGGGAAAGGCGTGTGCTGACATTTGGTAATTTATGGATTATTGTGACCCTTGCGTTGCTCACACATTTAGTCATTTTATTACTTGCACAGGCGATGATGGGCGTACACTTTTCAATTGCACGACATTGGCAACCCTTATTGGGTAGTATTTTATTTTGGCCAATACAATATTATTTGTTAAGAAAATGGCGAATTTAATACTGGCATCGAGTTCACCTCGACGTATAGAGTTGTTAGAGCAATTGGGTTTGGTCTTTGATATTCATAGCCCTGATATTGATGAGTCTGTGTTGCCCAATGAATCAGCAGACCAATACGTACAACGGCTTGCACAGGCAAAGGCGAGTACCATTTTGTCGCAATATAGAGATGCTTGTGTCATTGCAGCCGATACGACACTCTCGATTGATGGTATGATTATTGGGAAACCTGAATCTAAGCAGCATGCTTTTGAAGTTTGGTCATTGCTGTCAGGGCGTAAACACAATGTGTTAACTGGTGTTTGTGTGGCAAATACCCATCAACAACATCAAATTGTTGTGTGTACATCGGTTGAATTTCAAAAATTAAGTCTCAGCGATATGGAAGATTACTGGGCAACAGGTGAACCGCTAGGTAAAGCCGGCGGATATGCAATTCAAGGTATTGCAGCGCGGTATATTCCTCGTATAGAGGGCAGTTATAGCAACGTTGTTGGTCTGCCTTTATATGAGACGATGCAGTTGTTTCAGGCAGTTAACACGCAGCATTAACTGCCTCAAAAGAATTTTTATAATGTTTTGAGTTTTGTTATGTCTGACGAATTATTGATTAATGTCACACCTATGGAATGTCGTGTGGCTTTAATTCAAAATGGTACAGTCAATGAATTATTTATTGAACGTACTGCAAAACGTGGTCTTGTGGGCAATGTCTATAAGGGAAAGGTTGTGCGTGTGCTTCCCGGCATGCAAGCGGCTTTTGTTGATATTGGTCTATCCCGAACTGCTTTTTTACACATCAATGATATGGTATGGCCGAAAAACCAACCTACTCCAAATGTTTTTGAACTTCTGCAACCGGGTCAAATTTTGACGGTTCAGGTGATGAAAGACATGCTTGGAACCAAGGGCGCTCGTTTAAGCACCGACCTGTCTATTCCTTCTCGTTATTTGGTACTGATGCCTTTTGGTCACCATATTGGTGTATCACAGCGGATTGAGTCAGAAGCTGAGCGTGATCGTTTACGTTCGATGATTGAACGTATTCAGACGCAGCATAAATTGCCGGGTTCAGTGATTGTACGTACCGCAGCTGAAGGAATTGAGGAAGAAGCCATTGCTCAAGATATGGCATACCTTGCTAAACTTTGGGAATACATCCAAAGTAGACAGAAAAGCGTGGTTGTCCCTTCACTGATTTTTGAAGAATTACCACTACCACAACGGGTGATTCGTGATCTTGCCAATGATGAAACTGCAAAAATTTTAGTTGATTCTCGTGAAATTCACACAAAATTAAAAGAATTTGTCGATGTTTTTGTACCCAATATGCAGGAACGCTTAAGTCATTATCCTGGTGAACGTCCTATTTTTGATTTGTATAATGTCGAAGAAGATATTCAAAAGGCATTACAGACACGCGTAGCGCTTAAATCGGGTGGTTATCTGATGATTGACCAAACTGAAGCCATGACCACGATCGATGTCAATACTGGTTCATATGTGGGTGGAAGAACACTTGAAGATACTGTGTTTAAAACCAATATGGAAGCGACTCAAGTCATTGCACGTCAGTTACGTCTGCGTAATTTGGGTGGCATCGTTATTATTGATTTTATTGATATGCAAGAAGCTATTCATCGTGATGAAGTGATAAAGCAGTTTGATAAAATGCTTGAGCGAGATCATGCAAAAACCAAAATTACCCAAGTTTCAGAATTGGGCTTGGTGGAAATGACCCGTAAGCGTACGCGTGAATCTTTAGAACACTTATTATGTGAATCTTGTCCAACGTGTCAGGGGCGTGGATTTGTTAAAACGGCAGAATCAATTTGTTATGAAATATTTCGAGAAATTTTACGTTATACCCGTGCTTTTGAATCAACGAGTGGCTTCACTGTAATTGCACATCCATCGGTTATTGATCGCTTGCTCACGGTAGAAGCAACCGCCGTTGCTGATTTAGAACATTTTATTCAGCGTGTGATTAAGTTTCAAGTTGAAAATTTATATACGCAAGAGCAATACGATATCATTTTAAGTTGAAATTGTAACAGAATATCGTTAAACACTTGTTACATCTGAAATTTTACATTCATTGCTGATTTTACAATACTAATAACATTAAGGTAGCCAAAGACAAAAGTAAAACTGTCTGAGCAAGTGAGGTCAAAAATGAATGTAACAGAAAAAATGATAAAGCGTGGTTTACAGCATGTGCTTGATAATCAGCCGAAAAGCACTACATGTGTGATGTTAGATGATAATGGTCAGGAAGTGCATATTACCAAAGATATGGTGGTTTCTGTTTGTCACCAATTATTGAAGCAATGTCGTAGTGTTAAAAACTAAGGGGCTCTATGTTAAGCCCCTCGGTTTTCTTTAAAATAGAAAAAAACTTCATATTTTAAAAACAAAAAATTTAAATAAGTTTTGTTTTTTCAATTTCAGCTTTATTTAAAGTTGCATTTTCTTCCACATCATTTTTTAGCAAAGCTTTCTTTTTCGGTAATTCAATTTCAGCAGATTCTTCAGCAATAAATTCTTTTTTAGCAGATTGCACTTTTTCAGTGACAGGAATATGAACAACTTCAGCTTGTATAGGTTGACTGACTTGAATCAATTGTTCAAAACGCTGAATTTCTTGTTCTAGGTGTGCCAATAAAGTCTGCATTTTAGGTAATGTTTTACGGCAACCTGTCAGTCCGACTTCAAGTTTATCCATATAACTTGTCATGGTGATGTTGAGTGCTTGCCCATCGAGAACAATAGATGCAGGGTAGATTGCATCCAGTTTAGCCCCATTCCAATATAAAGGCTCACGGGGTCCTGGAACATTGGAAATGATTACGTTAAAGGCTTGGCGTTTTGGCATTAAGCCTGATGCAATATTTACACCTGCAGCACTGTATATGAATGCACTATAATTTAAAATTTGATTAGAGCTCATACGCTTAAAGCGTGTTTTTGAATTTTGTACGCTGCGTTTGATAATTTCTAGACGCTCAAGCGGTTCTTCTTTATGCGTACCTAAATTTGCCAAAATCATGGTAATACGATTACTCATGTCAGAGTCATCATCACGTAATGATGCTGGAACCATCGCAATTAAAGGCTTTTTCGGTAAAGCATCTTGGGTGATTAAATAATCACGTAATGCACCTGAGCAAACAGCCAGAATAACATCATTGATGGTTACACCAAGCGCTTGGGAAATAGCTCTAAAGCGACCCAAATCAAAAGACTGTGCAGCAAAACGTCGTGATGAACTTACACGTTGATTAAATAAACTGCTTGGTGCTTGAAAGCTTGAAACATAATCTGGATTTTTGCCCATTTCTGTAAAGACAGTTTTAAATAATTCTTGGGTCACAGTGGGTGCAATTTCGAGTTGCCCTTTGATTGTGGAAAGAATATTTTTAATTTTGCCTAATTTTGTTTGTTTTAAGCGTTTCGCACGTTTACCTTCAACACACCAAGGTGGGACAATCGTTTTTGAGTTTAGATCTTTAGAGAACGATTTTTCCAATAAACGCATACCTGCGACACCATCAATCATGGCATGGTGAATTTTGAAGTACATCGCAAAACGATTGCCTTCAATGCCTTCAATAATATGACATGTCCAAAGTGGTTTTGCTCGGTCAATCAAGGCACTGTGTTCTTGAGAAATATAAACCAACAATTCACGAATACGACCCGGATGCGGTAGGGCAATATGACGGAAATGGTGGTCAATATCGAATTCTTCATCTTCATCCCAAAAAAAACCATTGAGACGGTTATTGAAGGGTGGAACAGGAATACTTTTCGAGTTACGAATATCTGCAACAAGGTCTTGAATAAAAGTTGAGGGTGCGTGTTCAGGAATCTGAAATAAAAATAGACCACCCACATGCATGGGCTGTTGGCGTTTTTCTAAATTTAGAAAGATGAAATCGATCGGGTGTAATGGGCGCATGGTTTTGGTTGCCTCACTGCAAATACAACAGCCGCTCTTGTCTGAGCGCTGGATTTTTAGAATTATCAAATCAGTTTTTGAGTATAGAGCTTTTTTTACGAGATATCTAAATTTTTTTGATATGAAGAGTCACAATGAAAAGCCACTACAAAATGAGTGGCTTTTATTATTATTTCTTTATATTTCCTGCATGTAGACCGCATTCTTTATGTGTGGCTTCTTCCCACCACCAACGACCTTCACGTTCATGTTGATTGGGTAGAACTGGGCGAGTACATGGTTCGCAACCAATTGAAATAAAGCCTCTTTCATGTAGTGGATTGTAAGGGATTTCCATCATGCGAATATAATTCCATACATCGGCACTTGACCAATTGGCAAGCGGATTATATTTAATGAGTTGCTTATTTGGCCCTGAAAAGCCGACATCTGCTTGAACCACAGGAATCTCATTGCGTGTTCCCGGACTTTGATCTTTGCGTTGACCTGTAATCCAACCATCAAGTGTGGCCAATTTTTTACGTAAAGGCTGAACTTTACGAATGCCACAGCATTGTTGATGACCATCTTCAAAAAAGCTAAATAATCCTTTTTCTTTGACAAAATCTTGTACAGCTTCCGTTTCTGGATAGCAAATTTCAATATCAATTTTATAATGCTTACGCACAGTTTCAATAAATTGATA
>CAXYZD010000158.1:0-5867 GCA_964293455.1 uncultured Acinetobacter sp.
TTACCTGTTCACCCGTAGACACCATTTGGTCAAGTTCACGAGGATCAGGGGTTTCAGTAATGGCTTTCGCTAAAGCGAGTAGGCGATTGGTTTCGCCGCTCATTGCTGAAACCACCACGACCACTTTGTGACCATGATCGTGCCAGCGCTTCACACGACGAGCAACATTTAAAATACGCTCGGGAGTACCCATAGAGGTACCGCCATATTTTTGAACGATTAATGCCATAGTTGTTCCATAAGAGCTTTGACCCTGATGTTGCCATCGAGGGTCAGTTACACAAAAGGTGAAGTATTATTTTGCTGCAAGCCAAGCTGAGAGATCAGCCATTACAGGAGCAAACTTCTCGTTCAGTGGCGCGCCACCTTGTGCTAGATCAGGTTTACCACCACCTTTACCACCGAGCTCATTCGCTAGATGTTTGATGATGTCACCTGCTTTTAGAGTCGCTGTAAAGTCTTTTGCAACTGATGCGATTAAGCTGACTTTGTCATCTTCCACGCCTGCAAGGACAATGACAGCATTGTCTAATTTTGATTTTACACCGTCATGTAGGTTGCGAAGTGACTTCGCATCCATGTTTTGTACGGTTGTAATTAATGTTGTACGTCCTGCAATTTGTTGAACTTGGCTCAATAATTCAGCGGCTTGGAAGCTCGCTAATTTTTGATTGAGTTGTTCAATGTGTTTTTGCAAGCTTGATGCAGTTGCAGATAAAGCTTCAACTTTCTCTACGGTTTGATCTTTTTGTGCTTTTAGTAATTCATTGATGCTATGAATATCACGATCTGCTTTTTGTGCAGATTCAATCGCTTTAGTACCAGTCACTGCTTCAATACGACGTATACCAGCAGCTACGCCACCTTCAGACGTGATTTTGAATAGACCGATATCACCTGTACGTTTAACGTGAATACCACCACAAAGTTCGATAGAGAAGTTTTTCTCGTCTTGTGTTGTACCCATAGACAGTACACGAACTTCATCGCCATATTTTTCACCGAACAACATCATTGCGCCTTTTTCTTTGGCAGCATCGATGTCTAAAAGCTCAGTTGAAATTGCGGTATTAGCAATTACTTCACGGTTAACAATACGTTCAATTTCTTGCAATTGTTCAAATGAAACAGGTTGATCATTGGCAAAGTCAAAACGTAAAATTTCTGAGGCAACCAAAGAACCTTTTTGCTGAACGTGTTCGCCAAGTACTTGACGTAGTGCTGCATGCAATAAATGCGTTGCAGAGTGATTACGTGCAGTTGCAGCACGTAGATCAGCTTTAACAATCGCTTCAACACTTTGAGTTGCTTTTAGGCTACCAACAGTTACGATCCCTTGATGTACAAAAGCACCGCCAGATTTTTTAGTATCTTGAACTTCAAAAATACCTGTATCGTTTTTGAAAATACCTGTGTCGCCGACTTGACCACCGCTTTCTGCATAGAAAGGGGTTTGGTTCAGTACAATAAGGGCTTCATCACCTTCAACCACTTCATCAACTTGCTCGCCATCTTTATAGATGGCAATAATTTGACCTTGACCTTGCGTTGCATCATAGCCATCAAATTGAGTTTCGCCTTCAACTTTAACAATAGCGTTATAGTCGACTGCAAATTTACCTGCATCACGTGCACGTTGACGTTGTGCTGCCATTTCAACTTCAAAGCCAGCTTCGTCAATGGTGAGTTCGCGTTCACGCGCAATATCAGCAGTTAAATCGGCAGGGAAACCGTATGTGTCGTAAAGTTTAAAGACCACTTCACCCGGAATAATTTTAGCTTTTAGATTCGCCAATTCACCTTCAAGCAATTTCAAACCTTGCTCTAAAGTTTTTGCAAACTGTTCTTCTTCTTTTAGTAATTGTGCTTCGATACGTACTTGCTGCGCTTCAAGTTCAGGATAAGCATCGCCCATCACTGCAATTAAAGGCTGTAACATTTTATGGAAGAATGAACCTGTTGCACCGAGTTTATTACCATGACGTACTGCACGACGAATAATACGACGCAACACATAACCGCGACCTTCATTTGAGGGATTTACGCCATCTGCAATCAGGAAGCAACATGAACGTGCATGATCTGCTACAACTTTCAAAGATGCAGGATATTGTACAGGTGTATTATTTTCAGCAGCTTCTGCTTCAAGTGCAGTGGTGTCTAAACCAATAATTTCTGCTGCTGATTTTAATAGGTTTTGGAATAGATCGATTTCATAGTTTGAGTTTACATGCTGTAAAACGGCAGAAATACGCTCTAAGCCCATGCCTGTATCAACCGATGGTGCAGGAAGTGCGTGAAGTACGCCATCTGCGGTACGGTTAAACTGCATGAAGACGTTGTTCCAAATTTCAATGAAACGATCGCCATCTTCTTCAGGTGTGCCCGGTAAGCCACCCCAAATATGATCGCCATGGTCAAAGAAAATTTCAGAACATGGACCACAAGGACCTGTATCACCCATTGCCCAGAAGTTATCTGAAGCGTATTGACCGCCTTTATTATCACCAATACGGATAATACGGCTTGCATCTAGACCAATTTCTTTGTTCCAAATGTCAAATGCCTCGTCATCGGTATGATAAACAGTGGCATATAGTTTATCTTTTGGAAGCGCTAACCATTGTTCACCTGTAAGGAAATCCCAAGCAAATTTGATTGCATCACGCTTGAAATAATCACCGAAAGAGAAGTTGCCTAACATTTCAAAGAATGTATGGTGACGTGCTGTATAACCAACGTTGTCTAAATCGTTGTGTTTACCGCCTGCACGAACACATTTTTGTGAACTTGTTGCACGAACATAGTCACGCTTTTCAAGACCTAAGAAACAGTCTTTAAACTGGTTCATACCGGCATTGGTGAAAAGCAGAGTAGGGTCATTGGCGGGTACAAGTGAACTCGACGCGACACGTGTATGTCCTTGCGATTCAAAGTAACGCAAAAATGCTTCACGTATTTCAGCAGTTGTCATAAAACGAGTACTCACAACCAAGTCACTCCTTAATTCTAATATTGGCTAAAAATGCACAGGGCAAGTCTGATTTGTATGCTTATTCTGTGCACGGGCTTAATTTTTTAAAACGCCAAAAAGTATAACGGAAAAACGCTGCTGTACCAATGATTTTAAAGTGAATCGATGACATTTCTATATGGATGTTTATGAAAGTAGGATGTGCGCTAAAAGTGCAATGAACGCTATTAAAAAAGTGATTGTTATTTTTATGCATAAAAGGAAAGGTAAATTTTATGTCAATCTGCTAAATAATCACAGACAAGGCTTTAAATCTTATAAGATATACCGCATATAGAATGCTCTAGCGGTAAAAAAAAGGATCTCCAATGCAACGTGTGGCAATAAACGGATTTGGTCGTATTGGGCGTAATGTACTTCGTGCATGGTTTGAAAATCCAAAACCTTTTCATTTTGAAATTGTCGCAATTAATGATGTTGCAGATGTGGAAACCTTAGTCCACTTGTTTAAATATGACACCACACATGGGCGCTTTGATGGTGCTGTTAATATTTTACAAGAAGATGGTGATGTTTTTCTGTGTATTGATGCGCGTCAATACCAATTGAAAGTTCAAGTTCTTCAACAATCTGACCCTGAACAATTGCCATGGCAAAAACTCAACATTGATTTGGTTTTAGAATGTAGTGGTTTATTTCGTTCACGTGCTGCGGCAACACGACATATCACTGCAGGTGCAAAACGCGTGATTATTGGCGCTGCGCCTTTTGATACTGTCGATGCTGCGATTGTGTATGGCATCAATCATCATGATGTCAAAGTGACCGATCAAATTATTTCAGGGGTGTCTTGTACCACTCAAGCGCTGGTACCCTTAGTGAAAATTATTGATGATGCATTTGGTATAGACACAGCCATGATGACTGAAATTCATGCTGTGACTGCCGATCAATCTGTACTTGATCATGCACACCGTGATTTACGTCGAGCACGTGCAGCAGGGCATAATATTATTCCAACAACGTCGTCGGCTCTAGGAGCTTTAAAGCAAGTCATGCCGAAAATGGAAAATCGTATTGATGGTTATTCAATTCGTGTGCCGACTATTAATGTGGCAGCCATTGATTTAACTTTTATTGCACAATTACCCATTACCGTACACAGTATTAATGAAAAAATGATTGCGGCAGCCAAATATGACTATGCTGAAATTATGTCAGTGACCGATGAATATTTGGTATCGAGTGATTTTAACCATTCACCTTATTCGTTGGTGGTCGATTTAACCCAAACTATGGTGGTCGGTCGTCAGGCGAAAGTTTATGCTTGGTATGACAATGAATGGGGCTATGCAAATCGTTTACTTGATTTGTCTGAATCTTTTTACTTTTCATAAAAATAAAAGATCGAAAGCTGAATTTAAAAAGATTAAAACTTGAAGGGGGAATGAATAAATGAATTCAATTTTATTGGGCATGTTATTGCTGTATTTGGCAATTGCACTGTTGGTTTGGCAACTGACGAAAATTAAAAAAGACTTTATTGCATCACAAATAGAAGTGAAGGATTTAAATAATAGGGTCAAAGCACAAGAAGATCACCTCAAAGCTACTCTGAATATTATGCAAGATTTGGCAAAAAAAATGCAGGTTCAGCAAGAAGCAATGGATATGAATACAGCACGTTTAACCCAAGTCGAAATACAAAATGCTGAGCTTGTTGGCGTTTTAACACGATCTATTCAACATGCGGTTGATGTTAAAAATGCTGTGAGTGATAAATAAAGGCATACCAAACGGCATTTGGTTATTTTGAACCTTAGATGTGATATAGGTAAAATTAATGATCAAAAAGTTCAGGAATAAGTTGAACTTTATTGAGTTGTAAGCAAATCAAATAAAAAGTATAGATTAATGACTATACTTTTTATTTGATAGGATTAATCTTCTTCTTGGTTTAGAAAGCCTTCTTTGATTTTTTCTGGCATTTCAGCATGCCACCATGTGTAGATAGAAGCTTTAATTTCTTCATCTTCATCAGGATCATTAAAGGGTTCATCATCTTCACGAATGAGTTCATCACCTTCAAATTTGAACCAAAACTCCCAAGGATCATCATCACCGCAGCCCCATGCTTGAGCATGAATATCGGGTACAAGTGCTTTCAAAAAAAGTAGAATGGCTTCAATAAACTCATCACCTGCTGAACCGTGAACAAAATGAGCAACAGAATAGCCCGCAGAGGAGTGTATGGACTCAGGCCCTAAATCAAAATCAATCTGATCAACAGTATCAGTGATATCTTCAGCAAGTGCTTGCCCATCCTCAGGGTTGAGCTCAACGGCAAATGAAATAAATTTGTCTCGATCCCCTTGGTGTTCTTTAAATAAACGATCTATCATGACCATTATGTTGATATCGGCATGTTTATAGTAAACATTGCTATGTAGTTCCATGAATTTCCCCAATACTCTTCATTTGTATTTTGTTCATCGTTTGACGATGTTCGTCATTTTTACTTTGTTGATTGATTTTACTTCATGAGTTGTGTTGTTTTTATCCTGTGTGGATGGAAGCAGTATATTTATAATTGAGTCACTGACCAATTCATTATCTCTGTTATTTGTGGTTTTTTAAGTTTAAAAATGAATAACATGAGCGATACAGTGGTGATGCTTGTGTAATAATGTGATCGATGTCGTTTTCAATATAAGTAGAAAGCGTTTTTTTATAAAAAAGTCTAATGCACAGCTGTAACTATCGTGCTAAAATAAGAGAAATCGGGTGTGTTCCCGATTTTTTTATGCGGATTACTTCCGCGCAGACAGGATTTAGGTCTACAACATGCCCATTTCAGAGACATGGTTATTACCTGATGGTGTAGCTGATGTAT
>CAXYZD010000159.1:0-5823 GCA_964293455.1 uncultured Acinetobacter sp.
CTATTTTATCAAAATTCAACCTGCTTTTTTTTAGCATACTTTTTGATACACCACCGAATAAAAAATTAATGAGATTTATAAGTAATAATTTAAGTTTTCATAGTCACTTAGGCATACTTTTGGGTAACCAATAAGATTGGTTCTTAAACACCACAGTAAAACCATCATCGGTCTCAGTAATCATCTCAGCCTTAATCTTTAAGGCATCAATGTAAAGAAGTTGATGGAAATATCTAAGACCATTTCTGACCCAACTGGTGATGGCTTTATTATTACTTAAATCAGTCTGAGTTAGGGCAATAATCTTATTTTCTAGCTTTTGTTTCCGTTTAGTCATTAAAAAATTAGATTTTTTTAATCCCAAATAATCAATTGAAGTACCGTAATTCTCATTTAAAAAGCTAATAAATCCAGTTAGTGCAGCAGCTTGACCCGAATAGTCAGCCAAATAAGCTTTGATATGCTCCAAATTTGGTAATTGAGTACTTTCTTGCCCCATTGATAACATCAACGCCACAGCAGGCTTTAAAGCCAACCGAGCTGAACGTATTGAAGTATCACCTCGTTTGATTTTTTCTTCTAATTTATTCTTGTATTCCAGTACAACATCATAAGCCAAAGATGGTTGTAAAATACTTTGCACAAGCTTTTCCATCTGATCTCGTTCTGAGCAACTTTTTTTGTTATCCGTATCTATTTGAATGTCATGCACTTCTTTAAGCCATTGCATCACCAATTCAAATTTTCTAAGCCCACTACTTCGTAACCTTGCTAATAACTTCTTTGATGTAGGTACAGATTTATTCCAATCTATTTCGGTTTTCATAAAGAAATGCGTATGTTTATTTATATATAATGCAGCTTTATGAGATCCAACTTTTTTTTCTAACCAGTCTGTATAGCTCTCATACTGCTGTTTTAAGTAAATAGACTCAAATGCATTATGATTTTGATCAAATTTATTCCATAAATTTTGATGCCAATAGCAATTATCACATAAATCAGCACAACCTGCCGTAATCATACAACGACATGCTTTACAGGATTTCTGAGGATTATCTCTACATTTTTTACACTTTTTTTGTCCTGATGCATCAGATTGTAATAACCGATGTTTCTGACACGATGGACATGTCTCATAATCTCGTGTCGCACATTTTGGACATACCCTCAGATCATCATTAAATCGTGAAATTCGGGTCAATTTTTGTGATGGTGTACAACATCGTTCACAAGGCTCAATAGGTCTAAAATACACAGAACAACTATTACACACCACACCATATTCAGTCAGCTTACCTATTGGCTTGTTCGTCTGATTACATCGAATACAGGGTTGTTTCTTAATACATTCATTACAAATAGCTTGTTCATCATCTCTAGGAAGTCGGGCAAAATCACCACAACTTGGGCATAATTGCTTTTTAAAAATACGACCATAGCAAGTCGAACAATACTTCTTGCCTTTATATCGTTTTTTTATGAAAGAAACAGACTGGTTGCATCCATGACAGTCATGTTCAATAACATTTTCAGTCAATATGCCTAGCTCCATTATTATTGGTTCTTCTTAATAAATTTAACCATTGACGCTGTACACTTGCTTTGGATTTTGGCTTAGTAACAGTTATTGCTGCACGAGAGACAGGATAACGTCTTGTTGGCTTAAGCATTAAATCTTTCATCTGCTGAAGCTGAACAGGTAGCTTCTTACGCTTATCCCAAAAGTTTGCATGACTGATTCCATATTCCAGTGAACGCTCTACCAATAAATCACATGGAATTTCCATTATCTGATCCAATATTGAAAGCAAAACTATTCTTTCCTGCTTATTTAGATATTCAAATGCTAAAGGGGTAATTGGATATGCAAGATGCAAATTTACGTCAAAACTTTCAAACAATTGAATCACATTTTTATTGGACGTATTGACCAAAAATCTGATCTCACTGAGCCATGCACGAGCAATTTCAAACCATGCTTGAGAAGTCACACGTGATTGATTATAAAAACCAACTTTTTGATTTAATACTTGATCTGCTTTATTTTGGAAGTTTAAAGCGTTTAAATTGATATTTTTACTTCCCTCGAAATTCCTTAAATCAAAACCACATATTGTACAGATCGCCAAGCAATCATGTTCTAAATCCGCTTTAAATGGTTGAATCGTCGCACCGCATTCAGTGCAATGATCAATTAAACAGACTCGATGTCGATCACAATGACAATGCCACCCAATACGCCACATTAAGCGCAAATAAGGCGGATTTTCACGACTCTTCAAGCATTCAACACATACTTGCCGACCTGATGTATTTGAACGGTTTCGTGTACCCAAGGATAAAACCCAAGGGATATTTTGCTTTGGATCATAATTTGGGTGTATCTGAGAAACAACGCTACTCAGCATTGATTGCTGTATGCTTTGCCTTGTCTCAATACTATGAGATAACAGAGCATCAAACCTTTCTGCATCTACTCCTTTGTCTAAATCAATCGTTAAAGCTCTCCATTTCCCCCATAAAGCCTCAACGAGAACCATAGGTGAGCAACCTACATCTAAGGCTGAACGAATCAACCATGATGAAAATATTTCCCCTTGTTGAATGGGCGTTCTGATATACCAACGTTGATCAAGTTGACTCATATTCACCTCCCTATAATAATTTTGCAGATTTAACTCATGCTAAGATTTATATTTCTGATATTTCTTAAACCCTCAGTCGGCTTAAGCCATTTAAACTTATGTACGATGTCATAGGTAATTTCTTCTTCACCTTGTAAAATGGCTTCTTTGGCACACTCCACCAGTAATCGATTTAAATCCCCCAGATTTCCACCTGACACTTCAAAAATCAACGTAGCTATCTCTTTAGATGCAAGATTAGACTGTTTTTTTAACGGCAATAGTCGAACATAGCTCACTAACAATCTTAAAAAATCTTGATTAAGTTCCCATTTGGGTAAATTCACCACATCAAAACGACTGGCATATTGCGGATCAGTATGCAGTATGGTGATTGCTTCACGGGTACCGACACCTACGATATTCAGACTCAATTCATTACTGAGGTTCTTGAGCGTATTCATGACTTCAGGAAGCAATTTAGCTGAACCTGTTAAACAATTATGAATTTCATCGATAATTAACATTTTTGTTTCATACTTACGCATCAAATGTATCGCTTGATTTCGTAATTTGGTTTCAGGATCACTTGCCCGAAATGGCACAAAGAAGTGATTTAAAATATTGATATAGAATTCTTTAACATTGGCTTTTGCAGGAGCAAGTATTGGCAAAACAGGCTTGGTCACTGACAATAAATCCATGTCGGCATCACTTACAGTTTTTGTATAATACTGTCTAGCAAACTCATGAATGATGGTTGTTTTGCCCATATTGGAGTCACCAACAATCAACAAGCATTCAGGTCTTATTTTCCTAGGGCGGTTCAAAATATCGGTCAATGTATTCATGATGGTAATGGCTTTCTTATAGCCAATCCATCGATCAGTAAATAATGTATCAATCCGTTCACTATCGCTTAATTGCATGATTTCAATTACATGCTCTGCAAGATGTTCATATTTTTCCATCACATCACCTTAAATCATCAAATGCAGTTAAAGGGGTATTCCACAAATTATCATTTGTCTGAATACTTTCAGAAACTACAGCCTTTTTAGACTGATTTTGTTCTGAAAGCTGAGTGATGGCTTTTTCATTTTCCTTTTTTCTTTGGTTTGATCGACGTTGCTTTCGAGTCAAGCTTCTAGCCTGATTAAGCTGCTCACGTAGATGTAAAATCGCCTTATAAATCTCATCCTGATTCTGAACATCCTGGCGCTCACTTTTGAGATAGTTCTGAACCTGCTTATATTCAAATAGGCTAATCGGTGGTATCTCTCGTTTTGCAGTTGGTACTTTAAAATAGGTATTAGAAAATGGCTCATAAAACCAAATCTGTGAAATATCCCTCGGATCACGTTTAAATAAAAATTTTCTTTTGCGCTTTCGATTACTGTCTTCTGGAGCAATGGAATTAACCCATTGTCTTAAACAGTCGGCAAAATAGAATAAGTTATCTTTTTGCACCCCTGTACGCTGAATGGTCGCTTCAAATTCAGGTAGAAAATCAATAAATAAGGTATCTTCATCAGATACACGTTCTTTCAAACCCGTTCCTGCTATCATCTTCGTTCCCCAAACACCTTCTTCCCATTTAACTATTGGGGATGTTCCTAAAGCGGAATGTTTCTTCTGATGATAGACTTTGGTGATCCAATACACGATATAGTATTCAAGTTCCTTTAATGTCATACAGGCTTGTTTAGCGGAATCATAAGTTCCACGCTGTTGCACATTTGAAAAAGTTGTACCATCTAATACATGCATTTCAAGATTGACGATACCAAGCATACGCTCGATGTGACCGCCAAACCTTGCACCGCCAATTGGTCGGTATTCCCAATGAATCCCATACTTTAGACAAGCTTTACTGATGTGATTAGTTCTAAAATCTGACCCATTATCTGTATGAACTGAGTCCATGATCCCTTCGACTTGCCATTCAGCATCAATATCCAGTTCGATCAACTTACGTTTTTTTGACAAAATACAAGATGCTATACACATCGCCACTGAAGTCGTACTTGGCGCTTCTAGTGATAGGTAATATCCTACGATCATCCGACTGAAAACATCGATTGCCAAGGTTAAGTGAGGTTTTCCAATCGCTTCTCTAAACTCATCGTCCACGATTTCAATATCTAGAGGAGTATGATCAATCTGCACATATGCCAAAGGGTAATCAGCATTTGGAAATGAACCAGCAGCAGCCTTAAATTTATCTATTGCAGCTTTTGATCCAAGACGTGCTTTCGTTACTTGGTAATCATTTAAAGCCTCAATTCTTCTACGAATAGAATTTTCATGCGGTGCTTCAAGCTGAAGCCGAGAACACTCTGCTTTTACAATTTCAATCGTTTTGGAAATACTTGGTTTCTTCGCATTCAAATATTCATCATTGATGGCTTGTTTAATGATATTACTGACTTGAGGTGATAACCTTGATTTTTCAGTTGTCCAACCTCGTTTTTTGGGAATCAACGCCATTAGAGAATTATTTTCCCGATAATCTTTAAGCCATTTCCACAATGTTGAACGATTCACATCATATTCATTTGCCCTATTTTCGACCAGTTCAGTTGTTGAATACTCAATCAAAGGCTTAATAATCTCATAACGTTGTAAAGCAATCTGCCAAGCTTCATTACTGATATCCTGATCACCTTTATTTAGATTTTCAGTTAGCGTATTTTCTCCGTCAAAAACGGTCAAACTTTTAGCATTGACCTGTAGACTACGTACCGAATCCAGACTAGATATAACAATGTCATTGGCATTTAAAACATTCACAATTTTATAGGGTTTTCCCTCATAACCAACAACCACATTGGGTTTAAGTGAGATACGGCTACGATCAATCCTGACAGCATTAGATTCAATCATTTAGATACTCCTCACAAACGCATCATTTTGGCTCACCCATATCACTGTTTCAGCCGTTAATGGGCAATACAAGTCACAAGCAATCATTCGCTTTGCCACTAGTGCCCAAACTTGGTGAATCCCTTTTAAAACATTGGTTTTATCTTTAAAAATATGAGCAGGTAATTGATTAATTGTTGATTGACCTAACTTTTGTAGGGTATCGAGTAATAGTTGTTGATCAACGGCATCTACGTGAGAGCGTCTAAACTTTCTTAAAAAATTTCTCTGTACACGACAAATTTCACAGAACCCTTATCCTATCAGGATT
>CAXYZD010000160.1:0-5812 GCA_964293455.1 uncultured Acinetobacter sp.
GTTTAAATCTGTAGACCATAAAAAAATTGGTATTATGTATATCGTTGTATCTGTAATCATGCTGTTGCGTGGTTTCGCAGATGCGATCATGATGCGTCTTCAACTGTTCCTTGCAAAAGGTGGCGGTGAAGGTTATTTGCACCCTGACCATTACGATCAGATCTTTACTGCGCATGGCGTAATTATGATCTTCTTCGTGGCGATGGGTCTTGTTGTTGGTATGATGAACATCACTGTACCACTTCAAATTGGTGCACGTGACGTAGCATTCCCATTATTAAACTCTTTAAGCTTCTGGTTATTTGCTGGTGCTGCAGGTTTGATGATGGTTTCACTTGTATTGGGTGAATTCGCTGCAACTGGTTGGATGGCTTACCCGCCTCTATCTGGTATTCAGTATTCTCCTGGTGTTGGTGTTGACTACTATATCTGGGCACTTCAGGTATCAGGTCTAGGTACACTTCTTACTGGTGTTAACTTCTTTGTGACCATCATTAAAATGCGTGCGCCTGGCATGGGTCTTATGGATATGCCGATTCTTACGTGGACTGCACTGTGTACAGCCGTATTAATCATCGCATCATTCCCTGTGTTAACTGCAACGATTGCAATGTTGACACTTGACCGTTACTTCGGTTTCCACTTCTTCACCAATGAGCTTGGCGGTAGCCCAATGCTTTACGTGAACTTGATTTGGACTTGGGGTCACCCAGAAGTATACATTCTGATTCTTCCTGCTTTTGGTTTGTATTCAGAAATCGTTTCTACTTTCTCTCGCAAAACATTGTTTGGTTACAAATCAATGGTATATGCGACTATCGCGATCACAGTACTTGCGTTCGTGGTATGGCTACATCACTTCTTTACCATGGGTTCTGGTGCCAACGTTAATGCGTTCTTCGGTATCATGACCATGATCATCGCGATCCCTACTGGTGTGAAAATCTTCTCTTGGTTATTCACCATGTATAAAGGTCGTATCACCTTTACATCACCAATGTACTGGACACTTGGCTTCCTCGTGACTTTCGGTATTGGTGGTTTAACAGGTGTATTGATGGCAGTTCCACCAGCGGACTTCTTGGTACATAACTCATTGTTCCTAATTGCCCATTTCCATAACGTTATTATTGGTGGTGTGGTATTTGGTATGTTCGCAGGGATCACTTTCTACTGGCCAAAAATGTTTGGTTGGAAGTTAAATGAAACTTGGGGCAAAGCATCATTCTGGTTCTGGTTCTTCGGTTTCTATTTTGCATTCATGCCACTTTATATCCTTGGTTTCATGGGTATGACACGTCGTTTGAATACATATGACAACCCTGAATGGGATCCGTACATCGCAATTGCGTTGTTTGGTGCCGTGCTTGTTGCAATTGGTATCGCATGTTTCTTAATGCAAGTGATCGTTGGTTACTTACAACGTCACGACAACATGGACGTTACAGGCGATCCATGGGATGGTCGTGTACTTGAATGGGCAACATCATCTCCAGCACCGTTTTATAACTTTGCTCACATTCCGAAAATCAATGGTATTGATACTTTCTGGACTGACAAAGAAAATGGTGTAGCATATGCACGTCCTGACTCATATGAAGATATTCATATGCCAACTGACCGTGCTGCAGGCTTCGTAATTGCAATGTTCATTACAACAATGGGCTTCGCATTGATCTGGCACATTTGGTGGTTAGTTGCTGTTTGCTTCCTTGGTGCGATCATCAGCTTCATCGTGAGTTCATTCACGGAAAAAGTGGATTACTATGTCCCTGCTGCTGAAGTTGAACGTATCGAAAATGAACGTTTCGCTTTACTTGAAAAACATTTGAAGAAGGACTAAGGACATGACTGAAGTACTTCATCACGACAACCATGGACATGACGATCATCATCACGATGATACTGATATGACTGTCTTTGGTTTTTGGACCTACTTGATGAGTGACTTGATTTTATTCGGGACACTCTTCATCGCGTTCGCTGTATTAAGCAGTCATATTCCACCGGGCACACCTAGTCCTAAAGAATTATTTGGTGATACCTTAGGTTTCGTTCTTGTAGAAACTTTCGCTCTCCTTATTTCTTCTGTGACATTTGGTTTCGCGGTACTTGCTTCATACAAAAAAAATGTTAGCCAAGTTTTAATGTGGTTGGCAATTACATGGGTATTTGGTGCAACATTCATCGGCATGGAACTTTATGAATTCAATCATTTAGTTCACGCTGGTCACGGTCCTACGCACAGTGCGTTTTTATCTTCGTTCTTTACACTTGTAGGAACACACGGTATTCACGTAACGTCTGGTCTCGTATGGATGCTTGTATTAATGTATCAAATCAAGAAAAATGGTTTGACACTTCCAAATACTCGTCGTCTTGCTTGTTTAAGCTTGTTCTGGCACTTCCTTGACATCGTTTGGATCTGTGTATTCAGCGTAGTTTACTTACTGGGAGCACTATAATGAGTCATGACCATAATGCTGCAGGTGCTTCGCACGGCAATATTAAGCAATATACGATTGGTTTTGTTCTTTCTGTTATCCTAACCATCATCCCATTTGGGATGGTGATGAGCGGTATGACAGGTGGCACTGTGGTTGCAACCATTGCAATTACAGCGGTTGCACAGGTTCTTGTACAATTGGTTTTCTTCTTGCACATGAACTCGTCATCTGAACAACGCTGGAATGTGATTGCTTTTGTCTACACAATTTTGACCATTGCTGTATTGCTCATTGGTTCTGTGTGGATTATGAACTACTTACATTCAAACATGATGATCTAAACTGATCATCATGTTTAAAAAGTACTTATTCCTGACTAAACCAGGAATTCTCTTTGGTAACTTTGTTACCACTCTGGGTGGCTTTTTCTTAGCCGCTCAGGGCTCAGTGGATTTCCTTCTCCTATTCATCACCCTACTTGGTACAACACTCGTTGTTGCCTCAGGTTGTGTTGTCAACAACGTCATCGATCAAGACATTGACCATAAAATGCAGCGGACAGCGAACCGTGCATTGGTTAAAAAAACCATCAGCCCAAATGTTGCTTTGATTTTCTCAGCAGTTTTAGGTCTTTCGGGTTTTGCTCTATTGTGGTTTTTTGTCAATGCTTATGCCTTTGGCTTTGCTGTACTTGGTTTTGTGGTTTATGTCGGTTTTTATAGTTTATGGAGCAAACGCACCAGTATTCACCAAACTGTAATTGGTAGTATTTCTGGCGCAAGCCCTCCTGTCATCGGATACACGGCTGTATCAAATGAATTTGACGTTGCCGCACTGCTGATTTTTTTAGCATATGCGTTTTGGCAAATGCCACATTCATGGGGTATCGCAATTTATCGTTTTGATGACTATAAAAATGCTGGAATTCCTATTTTACCTGTTGCACGTTCAATTGTTCGTACCAAGGTCGAAAGCCTAATTTACGTAATTTTATTTGCACTGGTCTTAAATGGTTTGTATTGTTTTGGCTATACCAATATTTTCTTTGTGATTATCTTCAATGCCATGTGTGCATATTGGGTATATCTGTCGATTATTGGTTTTAAAGCTGAAAATGATCAAATTTGGGCAAAGCGCTATTTCTTATATTCAATAATTTTAATTACTGTTTTAAGTTTCAGCTTTAGTTTTAGCACAAATTCTCCTGCACCACATTTACCGCTGTTTTAGAAAAGATAGAGTTCTCTCTATCTTTTCTTTCCTCTGCTTCAATTTTTAATTTCAAAATTTTCTGCACACTCTCTTACCATTTAATTCTCTCATTTTTATTTATTTTTACCATGCTGATCTGCACAGTTTATTGTTATGATTTGGGCATTCATCATTCATAAATAAACTTTCATGAAAATAACAACACGCTATAAATCGTTATTCTATACCCTTATTCCTAGCCTATTTATTTTCACACAACAAAGTCATGCAGGTTCAGATGAATATTGTGCGCCTAATTTTAATTTAGATGGTTCAGATTATAATGCCTGTAGTAATTTACCTGTTTTAATACCCGGTAACGATAATAGAACCAATATGACACTCTTGCTGAGCAATTTAGGTTTAGCACAAATTAAAACATTAAAACCTGATTTAAACCTTTGGTCAGCCCAATATGGTAGCGTGCCTTTTGATGTCACTTCACTCCCTACTGTCACTGAAAATAAAATCAATAATAAACGCCAACCCTTTAAACTAAATCAAGATCAAGTCAGTTATGAGGAGCGCTGTATTTCTTTACAACAAGGAAAACAAACATTTATTGATCAAGTCAAAGCTAATAAAAGCATTCCAACGACTGAGAAACAATTACTGATTGATGCCCGATCAAAACTCATCGATTGTGAAAAAACCACTGCACTTATTGCGGTAAATCCCAATTGGTCAGCAACAACACGCCAATATGCTTCGTATTTAAATGGCAGTATTTTATTTTACAATGCTAACTTTTCCGCAGCTTCTAAAATTTATATAGCATTAAGCCAAGTTGAAGATCCTTGGCTTAAAGAAACAGCGCAATACATGCTGATTCGCACCGAACTCAATACCGCTTTTGCTTCTGCACAAGATCAATACGGCGATATCAACCCTGAAAAAATTGATCATGTTTCCGTTAAAAACTTTTTTAACAATATTACCGAGTATTTAAAGCTGTATCCACAAGGACAATATGTCGCAAGTGCACGTGGTTTAATGCGTCGTGGTTTATGGTTGACGGATCGACAAGATTTATTGATTAATGAAATTGTGTGGCAAATTAATCATCCACAATCGCCTTTATACAATTTAGAAATGAATCAACTGCCTGCCGAATTGGATCGACGAGTTTTTCGCTCGGAAAAATTTAATCCAAAATTGCTCAATGAACCTTTTTTCTTGACCACCTACAACCTCATGCAAATGCGTAAAACAGGTGACGAAAAATATAAACCGATCACATGGGCACAACTAAATAATCAAAAAGCATTCTTTAAAACACAACCTGAATTATTCAAATATTTACAAGCTGCTCATTTGTTCTATGTTCAAGGAAAAAACCAAGAGGCTTTGTCTTATTTACCCAAAGCGAATAGCCAAACAAACAACGCCTTGCAATTGAGTCAACAATTTCTAATTGGGCAAATTTTAGAAAAACAAAATAAAGTACAAGCCCAACAACATTGGTTGCAACTCTATCAACATGCAAATGATGGTAATGCTAAAGCCTTATTTGAAACTGCGTTAGCCAATCACTTCAATCAAAGCCAAAATACGCAGGCATTTATAGGTAAAAATGCACAAATAAGCCAAGCCATTTTACAAAAGAATTTTATCAGTAACTTTGCAAATGAAGATGCATTACAAACGATCATTCAATCCAGCACAAGTACACAAAATCAAAAAAACACCGCTATTTATACAATATTATCTAAGTCTTTAGATGCACAAAATTTTGTTTTATTTAATCAAAATGTTCAGTACTTACCCAAAAATACAGCTCAATATAAATCTTATGAATCGAATGATGCACTCAAAGAACAACCGCCTTTTGCTGATTTTATTTGGCAAGGCTCGAACATTACACCACAGTTAAAATGCCCCGATTTAATCACCCTATCCAAACAACTTGCACAATCCCCGAAAAATGCATTACTCAATGTGTGCTTAGGTGAATATATGCGTCATTCACGTTACGGTGACTATTATTATTCTTGGCATAATGATGAACAAAATCAGTTCAAGGGTACACCCTTTGCTCGTGGTACTGTCTATAAAAAGATTCTCTGTACACGACAAAAATAGATAACTCATTGAAATAATGTCACAATAATTGT
>CAXYZD010000161.1:0-5781 GCA_964293455.1 uncultured Acinetobacter sp.
GTCCCACAACTCAAATATCATCCATCCAAAGATGCAGGGATTTTGGACCTTGTGTTCTTTATTAATGGCTTGCCAATGGCAACGGTGGAAATTAAGACCGAGTTTAACCAGTCTTTAGAAGATGCCATTGAGCAGTATAAAAATGACCGTAAGCCGATAGACCCTAAAACAAGACGTAAAGAGCCATTGCTGACACCCAAGCGTGGTGCAATTGTGCATTTTGCCTTGTCTGAATCTGAAATTGCCATGACCACGGCTTTAGATGGTGAAAGCACTTATTTCTTGCCATTTAATAAAGGTAATGAGGGACATGCAGGCAATCCTCCTGCGGATGTGGCTAAAGGTGAAGATTATCCAGTAGCTTACTTTTGGGATTATGTCTGCCAACGTGATAATTGGCTGAAAATTTTCCATAATTTTGTCTATGTAGAAAAGAAAAACAAAGTCGATCTATATGGTAATTGGACGGTACAGGAACGCTTGATCTTCCCGCGTTATCATCAGTTTGATGCGGTGAATAAAATCATTGCCGATGTGCAAGAAAAAGGCGTAGGACTGAATTATCTGTGTGAACACAGTGCAGGCTCAGGCAAAACATCGACAATCTCTTGGGTGTGTCATTCACTGGTGCGTTTGCGTCACAATGACGGTACACCGTTTTATAACTCCGTCATTGTGGTGACAGACAGAACGGTACTGGATGACCAGTTACAGGAAGCGATTCAACAATTAGATCATCAGAAAGGCTTAATTGCTGCAATTAACCGTGATGACAAAGAACATGCAGGCAAATCGAAAAGCAAACAGCTTGAAGATGCACTGTTATCCAATAAACAGATCATTATTGTGACCATTCAGACTTTCCCGCATGTGATGGAAGCGATTCTGACCAATACCAGTTTAAGCGACCGTAACTACGGTATTGTGATTGATGAAGCACATACCTCGCAAACAGGCTCAACAGCATCTAAACTGCAAGCGACATTGGCATTGCAGTCGGGTGAAGCAATGGCTAACCTGACTGTTGAGGAATTGCTTGAGCAGATTCAAAAAGCGCGTGTACAGTCCAAAAACATCAGTCACTTTGCCTTTACTGCAACTCCAAAACACTCGACTAAAATGCTGTTTGGGCGCACTAAAAATGGTGAGCCTGCCAGTGATGATAACTTGCCTGAATCCTTCCATCTATATCCGCAACGTCAAGCCATTGAAGAAGGCTTTATTTTAGATGTACTGCAAGGCTACGTGCCTTATAAAACAGCTTTTAAACTTGGCGGTGAAGCTGTTGATGATGATAAACGGGTCAATTCTAAAGCAGCCAAGAAAGCCTTAGCCCGTTGGATGGCTTTACACGCGACCAATGTCACGCAAAAGGTGCAGTTTATTATTCAACACTTTCACCACAATGTTGCCAATTTGCTTAATGGTCAAGCCAAAGCCATGATTGTGACCAGTTCACGCCCTGCGGCAGCACGATATAAAATTGCCTTGGAAAAATATATTGAAGATAACCCTGAATACAGTGCTTACCGTGTCTTGGTGGCATTTTCGGGTAAGCTCACTGGCAAACAGATTAGCCATGAAGCAGATGGAGATAACGAAAACGGGGCGCTATTTCAAGTTGGTGAAGATGCTGAATTTACCGAAGCCAATATGAATGCCGATGCACCTAATTCTGATTTACGCATCGCATTTGACCGCCCTGAATATCGTTTAATGGTAGTGGCGAATAAATTCCAAACAGGTTTTGACCAACCCAAACTCTGCGCCATGTATCTTGATAAAGTCATTGCCAATGAGGTTGAAGTGGTACAAACCTTGTCACGCTTAAATCGTACCACCACTGGCAAAGATCAAACCTTTGTAATTGACTTTGTAAATGACCCTGAATGGATTTTAAAGTGCTTCAAGAAGTACGACAACGGGGCAAAAATGGTGGATGTACAAGACCCGAATGTGGTTTATACCATCAAAGATAATATTGAAGAACTTGATCTGATTACCGAAGATGATTTGGAGGAGTTTAAAGCAGCTCGTTTTAAAACTATCCGCGATATTAGTAATCATGATTTCAAAGAAACCACACATCCCGACCTGTTTAAAGCAACCGATCGTGTCGCCCGCCTGTTTAACCAAAAACTGAAAATGCTCAAACAGGCGATTGAGCTACAGGAAACCGCATTTGATCAAGCCAAAGCAGACGGCAATGATGAAGGCGCAGAAAAAGCGGAATTTGAGCGCAAGCAGTTAGACGTAGAATTACAAACCTTGATGCGCTTTAAGGGCAATTTGGATAAGTTTAGCCGTATTTATTCCTATGTGGCACAGCTTATTGACTTTGGCGATCCTGAACTTGAAAACTTCTCGGCATTTACCAAGCTCTTATCCAAACGATTAAATGGTATGTCTGCTAAAGAAATTGATATTTCAGGCTTGGTACTGACTGGCTTTGGCATCTTTAAAAAGAAACTTAAAACCGATGATACCGATCATCCCGAAGCGGATGAACCTCAACCATTAGCCCCCATCCAAGGCACAGCGAACGGTGACTTACAGCCAAACAAAATGACTTATCTCAAAGAAGTGATCGAGCTGATTGCACAGACCTTTGGGGATATTTCTACCCGTGAAGAACAGGTGGTGTACATCAATCATTTAGTAACCATTCTACGAAATAACGATGTAGTTATGGCTCAGATTGAAAATAATCCTGAATCCACAGCCTTGCAAGGTAATTTGCCATCGGCAACGAAAGGCGCAATTATTCAAGCACTGACCTCACATCAAGACTTATCAGCATTGTTGCTCAAGACCGATGCACAAGCGATGCAGAATGTGATCAAGGTGCTGTATAAATTGCTTAAAGATGGTGAAACCATTGATGTGCATCGTCTAACATAACGGAGTATTGGAATGATTGATATTCTGCAACTGGAAGGTGTACAGCCGATAGATTACCGTAATGAAGATGGCTGTATTATGATTACCGTACAGCCAAGCGGTGAGCATTTGCAAACATGCCCTGAATGCGGTGGACGCTTATATAAGCACGGTCAGCGTATCAATCATTTTGCTGATACCCCCTTGCAGATGCAACCAGTAAAAATTGAGGTGATACGAACACGCTATCGCTGTTCTGAATGCAAAAGCATGATAACCCCTCAACTCAGCTTCTTAGATGAAAAACGCAGAGCGACCCATCGGCTGATTCAGCAAGTACGCAAGCGTTGCTTAGATCGAACTTTTACACAGCTTGCCGAAGATACGGGTGTAGTCGTGAACACCATTAAAAACATTACGCTCGATTTCGTGGAGGAATTAGAACGAGATATTAAGTTTGAAACTCCAACGATTATGGGTATTGATGAACTTAAATTGATGGGAACATATCGCTGTGTCATCACCAACCTTGCTATGAACAGCTTATATGATATGTTGCCTGAAAGAACTCAAGATACATTGATACCATACTTCGCCAAACTGCCTGATGCAGAAAAAGTAGAATGGATTTGTAGTGATATGTGGCGACCCTTCAAAAAGTCATTCCGTCTGCACCTACCAAATGCCAAGTTGGTTATTGATAAGTTTCATGTAGTGAGAATGGCAAGTGAAGCTTTAGACACTGAACGTAAAGCTTTACAAAGTAGTTTGGATCGTGATGCCCGACTGAATATGAAAAAACATTTACGGTGGATACTGCTTAGACGACCAAATTCATTGACCGAAGATCAACAAAGAATTTTAGGAAATTTAGAAAAATGGCATCCTGAATTTAAGGAAGCTTATGACCTCAAAGAGCAGTTTTATAATATTTATGAAGCAACAACCAAAGACGATGCCATACAAAGGTTTCATGAATGGGAAAGCAGTATTCCCAAATATTTAAAGTCTTTCCGTGACGTTGCTAAAACTGTGAATAATAACTTTGAGGATATATTCACCTATTGGGATGCGCCAATAAGAATTACCAATGCTTATACTGAGGGGCATAATGGTATTACAAGGGTCGCAAATCGAATGGGACGAGGATATACCTTTGAGGTGCTTCGAGCAAAAATGTTATATAACAAAGTGGCTCGATCTATTACAACTTTAAAGACTCCATCATCTTTATTAAAATCAACCAAAGGTTATGAGGGTTTAACTGCATTTCCAACCAAGCAAGAGAAAACTAAGTTGGAATATGGCGCTTATATTCCAACCTTGGTTGAATTGTATGGCGGTGATGAAGATTTGGATGAACAACTAATTTCAACCATATAATGCAAATAGCCTCTTTTATTTCTTCGACTGATTTTTTAAAAGCGGATGCAACTCCTATAGATAAACCATCTGCTACTGCTATTCCTACATTTTTTGCGACAATTGGGGCTGCTACTGCTGTTAATGCATAAAGGAAATTTAAGTTCATTGTTGAAATCCAGCCTTTTCTAAAATTGGATAAAGCACTGTAAATTTTTCAGGCTCTAAAAGCATATCTGCGATACGTATAGCGAATTGTTGGTAGCTTTCTGTGCCATGTGAATACTTGGACATTTCAGGCATTTCAGACATTTTATTGGCAAATAAATGTCGTTGAGAATCGGTCATTTTGACAAAAAAATCAGGGGTATTTGGATCACGTTTAACTTCAATTTTCTGCTGTTGCTTGTGCCTAAATTTGAATGAAAAACCTGTGATGGTACGCCCTCTCTTGTGTTGCTCATAGCTAACAGTAATATCTGTATGTTGATTGATTTGCTTAATTGATGGCTCTAATACACGGCTTTTAAAATGATTCATTGCCTTGTATTCATTATCCTCAACACCTAATTTCGCCCTAAATTCTGAAAGTTCTATTTGGGGTACTTTCCCGACCTCACGCCAAGCAATAAGCAGTTCATATAAACGTATCGCATACTTACCTGTGAGTAGTGTAACTTGCTGAATTTGATAGCTTGTAAAATGTTTTTCAAGCCGTGTAATCAAAGGGACAACATCAGGCGCAAAAGTAATTTCTAATATTGCAGAATCATCAATATATTTAATACGGCTAACCCATCGTGATCTAACAACACCAATCCCCTTTTTTGTTTCTTCTTTAAATGAGAATTGACGTTCAAATAAGTTGTTTACAGCAGTTTTTAAAGCCTTGTATGCAGCTTCTTTTGTTACATGGAATTGACTTGCATAGTCATTTGCATGAATTTCTAGCTTACTGTCTGATGTAATACCTTGGTGCGTTTCTCTTGCATTGATAATGGCTAGAAGTATTAAACGCTGTTCAGTCACTTCTAGGTTGTAACTGGCATTCATCAAAGCATTATCTTTCACTACTAATCCGTTTTTCATATTAAAGACATTTTTTTATATTTTGTGCATAACGACACATTATTATATTGTGTGTCGTTATGCAAACTATTTGTGTCGTTATGACAAACTATTTGTGTCGTTATGACAAACTATTTGTGTCGTTATGACAAACTATTTGTGTCGTTATTGGCGCTGTAATGCACTGATAGCAACGACTTCAGAGGGTCTAAAAGCATTAAAAGCTTTAAAAATAATTAAAAGCCTTTCAGCAGGGGAGTAGTAACTGCCCTAGGTACTCGCTAAAGCTCGTACTCTATTGAAGCTCGTACCTCGCTTCGTGGGGCAGTTTTTAATTAATTTCAGTTATAAATTCTAAAATCAAAAACAGAACTCCGGCACTCGCTTTGCTCGTGGCTTTTCAAAAGCAAAAGCTTCAAAGTTCGCACCCTTCGGGATGCTCTGTATCTTTCGTTATTAAGCTAAGGGGAG
>CAXYZD010000162.1:0-5780 GCA_964293455.1 uncultured Acinetobacter sp.
GGAATAATCAATACTTAAAACTTTTTGATTATCCAAAAGATTTGGTCTATGTCGGTTGTCCAATTTCAGACTTGATTCGCTATAACGCAGAACGTGGTGAATGTGGCCCGGGTTCAATTGAAGAACATGTGCGTAAACGTATTCATTGGATGAAAGTTGGCAGTGCACATGAATTTGAACGCATTCGTAAAGATGGACTCGTCATTCAAATGCGAGGCAATCCAATTGAAGGCGGTGGCTTCGTGACAACATTTGCCGATATTACCGCATTCCGTGAAAATGAAGCCTTACTTGAAGGGCGTGTACAAGATCGTACTCAACAATTGGCCAATGCCTTGTCTGAGCAACAACTTGCACGTAAGCAAGCTGACCGTGCCAATATGTCAAAAAGCCGATTTATTGCCGCAGCAAGCCATGACTTATTACAGCCGATGCATGCAGCACGTTTGTTTAGTACCGCACTTGAGCAAAGTATTCAGTCTGATGATGACCGTAAAACCTTACAACAACTCGATCGTTCATTACATGGGGCAGAAAGCATGCTCTCTGCCCTGCTCGATATCGCTCGCCTTGAAGGAGGGACGATTCAACCAAACCGCCAGCCTTATCCATTACATGACTTGCTCAATGACCTTGAATTGCAATTCAAATCGATTGCCGCACAACGTCAAATTAAATTTCATGTACATGATGCAAAATTTTGGATAGACACCGATCCACAATGGATTCGTCGTATTATTCAAAACTTTGTTAGTAATGCACTACGTTATACCGCTCGTGGTCGTGTGGTGGTGGGCGTATTACGAGCATCAGAGCGTTCGGGCTATATTCGTATTGGTGTTTGGGATACAGGGCCAGGTATTGCTGAAGAACAACGTATTAAGCTGTTCCAAGAATTTGAACGCTGTGGACACACTTCACCTTGGGGTGAACAAGGTTTAGGACTTGGACTTGCCATTGTGCAACGTATGACAGGACTGCTTGATCATCCTGTGCATGTTTACTCAGAAATTGGGCAAGGTTCATGCTTTATGATTGAAGTGCCTGTGGTGGCTGCACCGAAAGTCGTGGCTGCACCGACACAAGCCGTGCCTTTAAAAACCAAAGCCTATAAAATTTTATGTTTGGATAATGATGAAACCATTTTAGAAGGCATGAGTACATTGCTGACCAAATGGGGCTATCAAGTGTTTAAAGCCACTGAACCTGAACAAGCTTTAGAAATTATTCAGCAGGAAAATATTCAAGTTTGGTTGGTCGATCAACACTTAAATAATCATAAAATTGGCTTAGATTTCATTACTGAAAACCGTCAGGAAAATGTTCCTGTGGCACTGATTACTGCAGATTCTGATCATGAACTTCCACAACGCTTAAAAGAGCTGAATATCGTTTTATTAAGAAAACCACTTAAACCAGCTTCACTTCGTTCATGGTTATCTGGTTTGAAAATTTCGAAATAAGCCAATTTCACACATTGCAATGAAAATATTTTGATACATTTATAGCCTGAGTAAAGACATTTGCTCGGGCTTTGTTACATATAAATTTAAACTTAAATAGCAATTCATTTTTCTGATTTTGCAAAAGTTTTCAAAAATATACCTAAATTTGATTGCACCATTGGCGAAATATTTCATTGTTTATTTTGATATGGCAATTTTGCTCAAAATTATAAATATACACTTGTATAATTATTTACAATTTCTCAAAACACTGTTTTTTATATCAAATTTATATCATTTTTACCGCCATTATACTTTAGTCGCATATATCTAGTTAGGCGTATAACTCATAAATTGCTTAATACCAATAAATCTTTCTTTTCGCACAAGGATGCTGCGATCAAATTGATTTCATAAATTTGCAGCAGGAGTAAATGCATGAATATTACAGAATCAGTTTTACACGATAAAAATCAAACACAACAATTTCATCGTCAGTATGGTGTAAATGCCATTCTTCCTGAAATTAATTGGAATGAACTGTTTAAATTTAGCAAACTTAATGACGCACAACGACAGGCTTTAGATGTATTGTATTTAAGTGCTGTACCACTGGCACTTAAAGTTTTTGAAGAACTTAACTTTGATGTATTTAGCCCTGTGGCTTATCAACCGCAAGGTCTTGGACTGTTCGAAAAACTCGCACAACAAGAACAACTGCTGATCCAAAGCCTACAAAATGAATGTAAGTGCTTAAATGATGAAGTCCGTCATCAAATTTGGAGCATGTTACTGCGTGGTGGTGCGGTTTTGGTTTTTAAGGCTTGGCTCGGTAAAGTGAAAACAGGCGAAACTGTGCTTGATATGACCCAATTCGATGAACTGTCTGATTTACTCTTTATCAAAACCTCTCCAACACTCTTGGCAGAACGTTTAGCCATTGATCCACATGCAGATCATGATCATATTTTCCTCATGTACGAAAATGATCTATTCCTTGATCATTTCAACAGCCTACAAACTGCCGCATTATTTGTCGATTTAGGCGTATATGACGCAGCATTTTTAAGCCTACGTGATGATAGTGTCGCTGAATATCTAAAATCACAAGGTCAAGTGACTCAAGATCAAATTGAAGATCTAAAGTGTGCTTTAAATCCATTAGGTTGCCCTGATCTGATTATCAAACAAGACTGTATTGCTTAAAATCATCAATATTTAAAAACAAAAAGACCTGATTTGAAGTTCAAATCAGGTCTTTTTATTTTGTAAAAATTCTGAGATTGCGTTCTGTTAAATCTTTTTCTCAACAATATTTAAAGCACTAATTGCAAGCACTGCTTGGGTACGATTTTGTACACCAAGTTTACGGAAAATAGCGGTGACATGCGCTTTAATGGTCGCTTCTGACACTTCCAATTCATAGGCAATTTGTTTGTTCAATAGCCCTTCAGCCACCATCATCAATACACGGAATTGCTGTGGTGTTAAAGACTGAATACGTTCAGCCAATGCAGTTTCATCTGCTGCGCGTGGGTCAAAATTCATATTTGCAGGTAGATTCGGTGGTAACCAAATATCACCCTCTAACACTTGACGAATCGCTTCACCAATATGACTTGGATGGGCAGATTTAGGAATATAACCCATCGCACCATGCGCAATTGAACGCTGAATAATCGATACTTCTTCATGTGCCGATACAACAATAATCGGTAAAGATGGATATTGTGCACGAACGTGAACCAATGCAGAAAATCCTGAAGCGCCGGGTAAGTTTAAATCTAATAGCACTAAATCAGGTTCTGGACCATTCTCTAAACGCTCATAGAACTCATTTACTGCAGCAGTCTCACTAATTTGAGCCTGCGGTAAACTGTATCGTACCGCTTGAATTAAAGCGTGGCGAAACAATGGGTGATCATCAACGATTAAAATATTCATAAGCGAAACGAAAGATTTCCAGCACAGAGTGTCATTCTAACCCCTCTTTTAGTATTAAGGATATGCCAATATGGATGAATTTCATGAAAATTTCCAAACATGCTGAAAAATTCCATAAATTTTTGGCGTAATTTACAGATTATCTGAAATAGATATCAGCTTTTTATATAATTCAAAACACTGAAATAGAAATACTTATTCTCTATAAATATAATATTTTTTATCAATAACTTAATTCATCTAAATCACTCGAATTTTATATTTTTCACGCATATCTTAAATTCTGATAAACAATCTGTTTTTGCTTATTTTACAGCATAAGCCTTCATGTTGATTAATAAAGCTATTCCGAGATGATCAAGTTTTAGGTTCTATTATGTCTTTTTCACATGTGCAAAAACCCCTCAACATTGTTGCTGTTTCAGGTGGATTAAATCACCCATCAAAAACCGAGGCTTTGGTTCAAGCTATTTTAGATGAGCTTGGTGAAGCGACTCCAATTAATATACATTTCATCAAATTTAGTGAAATTGGCTCACTATTAGGCGGGGCAATTTACCGTAATCAACTACCACAACGTGTGCAAGATGACTTGGCTGCGGTAGAGGCTGCCGATGCACTGATTGTCGGTACACCTGTTTATCGTGCGTCATTCACAGGCTTATTTAAACATTTCTTCGACTTTGTAGAACAAACTGCACTTGTCGATGTACCTGTATTGCTTGCTGCATCAGGTGGTTCAGATCGTCATGCATTGGTGCTTGAGCATCAACTGCGTCCATTATTTAGTTTTTTCCAAGCACAGACTTTACCAATTGGTGTGTATGCCACGGATCGTGATTTTACCCCTGAATATACCATTCATAGCGAATTCCTTCGTGACCGCATTACTCTTGCAGTGGCTCGTGCATTACCTATTTTAGAATGGGCACCTGCCAAAGGTCAGCGTGCTGAAGCCATCAAAACCAAATCGCAACAAGCCAACCAAAACCTCGGCATTAATAAGCAAATTGAACAAGAAGAAGTGCTGCCCTCTGCTGCTGTACCTAGTTTAGATGCTGCAGAAGCACGTTTACATCATAAAAAACCAAAATCGCAAGTCGCTTAAAGCCACCAAGTAAATGAGGGTCGTAAAATGACACAAGCACAGAATAATATTACTTTTGCCTATTGGGTTCCCAATGTCAGCGGTGGTTTAGTGGTCAGCAATGTTGAACAACGCACCGATTGGAGCTACGAATATAATGTTCGTTTAGCGCAAGCTGCCGAAAAAAATGGCTTTGAATATGCGCTGACGCAAATCCGTTTTACCGCAGGTTATAATGCAGAAAATCAGCATGAATCGGTGAGTTTTAGTCACGGTCTTTTGGCAAAAACTGAAAAATTGAAAGTGATTGCTGCCATTTTACCCGGCCCTTGGAAGCCTGCACTTGCTGCGAAACAATTGGCAACCATCGACCATTTAAGCAATGGACGTATTGCCATTAATGTTGTCAGTGGTTGGTTCCGTGGAGAGTTTGATGCGATTGGTGAACCGTGGCCTGAACATGATGAGCGTTATGTGCGTTCGGAAGAATTTATTCGCAGTTTAAAAGGTGTATGGACGCAAGATAATTTTAGTTTTGATGGTAAATATTACCAATTTAAAGACTACACCTTAAGCCCTAAACCATTACAAAAACCACATATTGAAATTTTTCAAGGCGGTAGTTCACGTGCTGCCCGTGACATGGCTTCTCGTGTTTCAGATTGGTATTTTACCAATGGCAACACCCCTGCCGAGTTGAAAAAGCAAATTGATGATATCCGTGAAAAAGCCAAAGCGAATGGTCACAGTGTCAAAATTGGTGTCAATGCTTTTGTCATTGCCCGTGATACCGAAGAGGAAGCACAATCCGTTTTACAATCAATTATTGATGGTGCAAATGTTGACGCAGTAAAAGCCTTTGGTGATGCCACCCGTGAAGCGGGTGCAGCATCTAAAGAAGGTGAAGGTAATTGGGCAAAATCGACTTTTGAAGATTTGGTGCAATATAACGATGGCTTTAAAACCAATCTGATTGGTACACCACAACAAATTGCTGAACGCATTGTTGAACTAAAAATTATTGGTGTTGATTTAGTACTTTCAGGCTTCTTACATTTCATTGAAGAGGTTGAATATTTTGGTGAGAAAGTTTTACCTTTAGTTCGTGAGCTTGAAGAAGCACAAAAAAATAGTCATCCACACATTACTGCAAAATCGGCTTAATGATGCTGTATTCAAACAACAATAAATAACTCAAAGTTTTGCAATTTTTCCCTCTGAACTCGGTTAGAGGGATTTTTTTATATATAATTTCTCTGTACACGACAAATTTCACAGAACCCTTATCCTATCAGGATTCTGCC
>CAXYZD010000163.1:0-5778 GCA_964293455.1 uncultured Acinetobacter sp.
TCGAGTCAAAAACGTAAAGGCAAAGGGCCTAATCGCATTAAGCTGGCTTTAAAATCCAAAAAAATTGATAGCAGTTTAATTCAGGAAGAATTAAAGGAAACGGATTGGAATGAACAAGCGTATCAATTAAAAGTAAAAAAATTTGGTTTACCTGTAGAAAAAGAAGCAAAACTTAAAGCAAAACAAATTCGCTTTTTAATGTATCGAGGATTTGAAATGGATGCGATTATTAAAGCAATTACAAGAAAAGAAAATGATTTCTAAGGGAAGGGATTAAATTTATTATTATATAAACTGGTGGCAACCCCACTAGCAAAACTTCGGCACATCATAGTTCTGTTACCGTTGCTACCTTCCGGTCCTGGCGGGGTTCACAGAGTACAATTGCGAAGCCACCAGCGGGGCTACCATTGCAAGAACAGAGTATAGAGATTTTTATTTAACTTGCAAGCGTTCAAACGACTTTTATCAACGTATTGCTTTCATTTGATTATTAAAAAAACAATATTGATTCAAAACAGTATTTTTATCTATTTTTTAGCAATGCAATCGCTTACTTTAAAACTACGACAAGATTGTAAATGTATATTGCATTTCGTGGCATGGACGTTTTTAATGTCGTCAGGTCTTTTAAATAGGTACGCTCTAAAGTCAGCAACTTAGAATGTACCCAAGAATACGAAATGGATATTTTTATGATGCTCAAACAGCATGCTTTATGTGCACTGGTCTTATTTAGCTCAGCCTCACTTTATGCCAATATTCCAATTGAATCCCGTGGATTAAGTCAGAATAGCAGCGAGACTAGCGCAGATAATGTTGCCATTAATTTAGGTGCAACCACAGCAAATGTGCCGACCAATCTGAATTGGCAAATCATGCAAAAAAATCAACAACTAGAAAATGATATTCGTACACTACGTGGCAAAATTGAAGAACAAGGCAATGAAATTGAACAGATTAAACATGAATTAACCAATAGCTACACAGACTTAGATCAGCGCCTAGAACTATTACAGCAAAAAATTGATCCAGAAAGTGCGACTTCAGCGGAGGATAACCAACAGGATACTCCTCCCAGCACCTCCAACACACCAACCCCAATAACAGCCACAACAAACACTCAAGCAGCTGTTGTGAATACGCAACCCTCTTCTACTGCTGATTTAGATAAAGCTGCATATACTGTGGCTTTAGATGCCTACAAACAAGGCGGTGCTAAAAAAGCAATTGCACCAATGCAAAACTTCATCAAAAATAATCCTAACAGTGTCTATATTAGTAATGCTTATTTTTGGCTCGCTGAATTTAATTTAGCCATTGAACCGACCAATTACACTGAAGCGAAAAAGAATTACAATATTGTCGTCAATCAATATCCTAATTCAGCAAAAGCGGCACGAGCACTCTATCAACTTCACAATATTGCCAAAGATGTAGATCGCAATACAACACTGGCCAACCAACTCAAAAGCAAACTTGTTAAAAATTATCCAAAATCAGAAGAAGCAGGTTATTTTAAAAAATAAGATCAAAAAAAAGACACCCAATGAGGTGTCTTTTTTGTGCAACGCAAGATTGAATTAACGAACAATACCACGCTTAGACTGCTCTAAAGAATCAATCAGTAATTGTACTTCAGGAACTTCAGGTAATATTTCCGTGCGAATCTGCTGAATCGCTTGCTCAGTGGTTAAACCATCTTTATAAATCAGTTTAAATGCTTGGCGTAATGCCTGAATAACGTTCTTAGACCAACCTTTACGACGCATACCTTCTACATTCATTGCGAAGGCATGTGCTGGGTTACCCGAGACCATCACATAAGCAGGCACATCTTTTAAAATTAACGAAGCACCACCAATCATACTGTAAGAATCAATTTTACAGAATTGGTGAATACCTGAATTTCCGCCAACCACCACATAATCACCAATATGCACATGACCAGCAATACCAGCATTATTGGCAAAAATATTATGATCACCAATTACACAATCATGGGCAATATGGGTATTTACCATCAGTAAGTTATAACTACCGATTTTAGTCAAACTTTGATCTTGAACCGTACCACGATGCAAACTGCAATGTTCACGAATTGAATTGTGATCGCCAATTTCAAGCCAAGTTTCTTCGCCAGCATATTTCAAATCCTGACAAACTTCACCCACACTCGCAAATTGGAATATTTCATTATTTTTCCCAATCCGAGTAAAGCCACCGATAACCACATGCGAATGTAGCTTGGTGCCCTCAGCAATAGTGACCTGTGGCCCAATAATACAATAGGGACCAATTTGCACATCTGAAGCAATGACTGCTGATGAGTCAATAATAGCTGTTGGGTGAATTAAATCGTTATTACTCATGCCTGCTCTATTTTTTGATGCGAAACCATAATTTCCGCAGTAGTTGCTACAATACCATCGACTGTGGCTATACAATTATATTTGTAAATACCACGTTTGTGCATCACCAATTCAGATTTTAAAACCAGTTGATCACCCGCAACAACTTGTTTCTTAAAGCGAACCTTTTCTGCGCCAGCAAAAAGAAACAAAGAGCCTTCACTTGGTTTTTCATTATTCATAATAAAACCAAGTATACCAGAGACTTGAGCTAATGCCTCAACAATCAATACACCGGGCATAATTGGATAGCCGGGGAAATGTCCCTGTAAAAACTCTTCGTTAATTGAAACGTTCTTATAACCCACAATAGCATTATCAGTCACATCAACAACACGATCGACCAATAAAAATGGATAGCGGTGAGGTAAATATTCACGAATTTGTTGAATGTGCATTGGCAATTCAGGCTTCGTAAATGCAGCAGTATTCGACTCAGTCATCATATTCTATTTACGCTTAAAAGTTGATTCAAGGGACTCGATTTGAGTCTGTATATGATCAAGCCGTTTTAGCAATTGGGTCAATGGCACATCTGCTAATTGTTTAAAGCGTACAGCAGCACGTTTCCAATGTAAGCTTTCTAACATTGGCGTACCAGAAGAATAGCTACCCGATTCAGAAATACTTTTTGTGACCATTGACATACCTGTAATTGTCACATTATCCGCAATATTGATATGACCTACAACACCCACCCCACCAGCAAGTACACAGTTTTTGCCAATTGTGCTACTGCCTGCAACGCCACATTTTGCGGCAAGGGCTGTATTTGCACCAATCTTCACATTATGCGCAATTTGCACAAGGTTATCAATAATGACACCATCTTCCAAAATTGTGTCGTCTAATGCACCACGATCAATACTACAATTTGATCCAATTCTGACATCATGACCAATTTTGACCGAGCCTAATTGTGCAATCCGATGCCACTTACCTTGATAAGGTGCAAAGCCAAAACCTTCACCCCCAATCACACTATTGGCATGAATACGGACGCGATTGCCTATTTTAGTTTCGCCAGTGACCGTCACGTGCGAATCGATAAAACATTGTTTACCAATTTCGACATCATCATCAATTTTGACATGTGATTGAATAACCGTTTCATCACCAATCACACAATGTTCGCCAATCACTACATAATGTCCTATGTAGGCACTATCAGCAATTATTGCAGATGGATGAATTTGCGCTGTGCTTTTAATACCCTGCTGAGTATGTTTTTTCTCAAACACATGGGTCAAAATAGCAAAAGCGAGATACGGATTAGCAACCACAATAAAGTTATCACAGTGATCTAACTGCGCTTTTAAAGCCGGCGTAACAATTAATGCACCCGCTTTTGAAGCGCGTGCGTGATCTAAGTATTTATCTGCATTTACAAATGCAATATGTTTTGCTTGAGCAGCATCTAAGCTGGCCAGCCCTTCTAATATTAAATCAAATTGACCGACACACTCGCCTTGTACAAGGCGAGCCAGATCTTCTAAGCGCAATTGTATAGGATTCATTGATTACTTAATAACATTGACCTTTTGGATCATTTTATCAGTTAAATCATATTTAGCGTCATAGGCAAGTGCTGAATTTTTATTTAAAACAACATCTAAGTTATTTTCTTTACGCAATTGCTCAGCAACTTGTTTCACTCGACCATCCAAAGTTTTATTCATCACCTGAATTGCAGACTGAACCGTCGTCTGCACGCCCTGTTGAATTGAATTAAACTCTTTTAGTTTTGTTTGGTACTGACTCATCATCTTTTGCTTTTCAGCTTCAGATAAATTTGGGTTTTGTTGAGCACGTTGTTGAATACCCTCCAACTCTTTACCCAATTGCTCAAGTTTTGTCGTTTGCGGATTCACCGTCTGCTGTAAAGAAGCATTTTGTTGCTTTAAATAAGTGCTATTTTCAACCACTTTTTCTAAATCAACCACACCATAACCAGCAGCATGAACAACTGAAGTACTCACTAATCCAGCAACAAGTAGACTCATTAATATTTTATTCATTTTAATATCCTTTCTTAAACCTTTACAGGATCGTACTTAGAAAGTACGACCGATTTCAAACTGGATATTTTTAGTTTGATCACCCGGTTTATCATTCAATGGGTATGCATAACTGAGTGACAGTGGACCAATCATGGTAATCCATGTAAAGCCAACACCTACGCTATAACGCATGTTTTCAGCATCAAAACCAAAGTTATCTTCACAATATTTTTTGGCATCCACGCCTGGATCCGTTGGTGTACCTGCTAAATACAACTTTCCGCTTGGAATTGAACATTGCGTATCAAATACTTGTGCACCTTCAGCAAAAAGTACTGGTCGAACTTGACGTGTCCAATCCCCTTTAAATGGTAAAGGTAATGCCAGTTCTGCACCAAATTGTATTAATGCATTACCACCGACTTCCTCAGGATTATAGTCTATCTTTCTAGATTCATTATTCGTCACACCCGGATACTTTGGACCCAAGGTACTATTGTCATAACCACGAACCGAACCAAAACCACCTGCATAGAAGTTTTTATAGAACGGTAAATCATTACCATAACCTAACTTACCATAACCACGCAGTACAAAGTCATAAGGCAGTAGTAAGAAGGCTTGGGCATCATATGTCAATTTCTGGTATTCAACATCACTACCTGGTAAAGCAACTTCCCCATTCACACGATGCGACATACCGCTGGTTGGAAATACAGGACGGTTTAATGTGTTATATGACCAACCTAAATTCAAGTTATAAGTTAAGAAATCAGCTTTAAACTCATTGTCAAAGTCAACTTGTTGTCCATTACATCTACTGCCTGTGATCAAGGTCGGATTACTAGCATCCTCATATAAATATTCAATATTCCCAACACAAACATCAGTTGCCTTACCAGTTGCCTTACCACCATTTGCCAACAAGTAATCACGAACATAGGTTGACACATATGGCCCTGTCGTAACATCGGTTTGGTCAATATTTAGACCTGCACTAACACTTTGGTTTTCATCAATTGGATAACCAAAAGTAATACCACCACCAAAACTATCCGTCACATAATTGTTAACGTTATAGTCATCATTTAACTTGGTTTTACGGTAGTACATATTATAACCACGACGTACACCATCAATCGTGAAGTATGGATCTGTCACACTTAAATTATAATAATCTTGGGTTTCTGAACGTGATAAATCAATCGCTACACTATTACCCGTACCCAAGAAATTGGTTTGACTTAAACCTGCTTGGAACGTTACACCACCGCTTTGTGAGAAACCAACAGCAAGTGTACTTGTACCTGAATGTTGTTCTTCAACATTGATATTTAAATCAACCTGATCAGATACGTTTGGAATAC
>CAXYZD010000164.1:0-5771 GCA_964293455.1 uncultured Acinetobacter sp.
ACAATTATTATGACATTATTTCAATGAGTTATCTATTTTTGTCGTGTACAGAGCAGAACTTTATAGGTGATCGCTAAAATAATTAACCACAATGGACTAATCATTAAAGCGCGCAATGTATCCGCCTCTAAACTTAAAATCACTAAGGTAAAAGCTAAAAATGCCAATACAACATAGGACATCCAAACACCACCTGGCATTTTAAATTTTGATTGTTCATGTCGCTGAGGTGTCAATTTTCGATAGCGAATATAACAAATCATGATAATACTCCAAATGCTAATGAATAAAATCACGCATAAAGAGCTTGCTAAAGTAAATGCCTCAACAGTATTCGGTACAAAATATTGTAGTGCCGCACCTGCCATAATAAAACCGCATGAAAAGATTAAACCTTTTGCAGGAACTGCACGTTTTGATAATTCAGCGAGTTTTTCAGGAGCTTGTCCTTCTTTTGCCAACCCAAAGAGCATTCGGCTTGTAGAAAACACACCACTATTCATAGATGACATAACAGATGATAGCACCACCAAATTCATAATCACTGCTGCACCACCAATGCCAGCATGTAAGAATAGTGAAACGAATGGACTTTGGTCTGCTGGAATTTCAGTCCATGGTGTTACTGACATCACAATAAATAAAGCCAAGACATAAAATAAAATAATACGCGTTGGAATTGCATTAATTGCTTTAGGAAGATTTTTTTCAGGGTCTTTGGTTTCAGCAGCCATTGTACCAATCAGCTCAACACCAACAAAAGCAAATAAAGCAATTTGGAAGCCTGCTAAGAACCCACTGACACCTTTAGGAAACATGCCGCCATGTGACCAAACATTACTAAAACTCGCCACTGAACCACTCGGTGCTTGAAATTGAGTGATGACCATATATCCGCCAATTAAAATTAAACCCACGATGGCTAAAATTTTAATTAAGGCAAACCAAAACTCGATTTCACCAAATAATTTAACGGTTAATAAGTTAATACCTAAGACCAGTAACACGCAGCCAACACTAATTAGGGCTTGCCCTGTGGGCGTAAAAGCCGTTCCTTCAGGTAGCCAGAAATTAAGATAGTTGATAATGGCAGCCAAGTCTGCAATACCCACTAAAACCCATCCCAACCAATAAGACCAACCAATATAATAACCAGCAGCAGGACCAATTAAGTCATGTGCCATATCAATAAATGATTTGTAGTGTAAATTTGATAGCAATATCTCACCCAATGCACGCATTAGAAAAAAGAACATTGCACCAATAATCATATAAATAATTAAAATTGAAGGACCTGCGAGGGAGATTGTTTTCCCAGATCCCATAAATAAACCTGTACCAATTGCGCCGCCTATTGCGATTAATTGCAAATGACGATTTGATAATTTTCGCTGTAACTCATGTGGCGACGATGGTACGTCATCTGAGGGGGTTGAAGTTGTCATTAAAATATCCTTTTTGACATTTTCTAGAAGGTCGAACTCGCTTTTGGCATCAGAACATCCTCGTTCTATCGTTCTTCCTATTCAGAACTCAACCACATTGCTTAAATGTGATTGAGTTTAATTCTACAACGCTTAGAGTTACTTCTGTGCAGCAGTTACCGCAATTTCAATCAACCAATCTGGATTGACCAAATCTGCTTGAATTGTGGCACGTGCTGGTGGCACGCTATCTTTGATCCAATCCATCCATACCGTATTGAAAGCTTGAAAATCTGAAAGATTTTTAATATAGATATGCGCAGACAATAAACGTGATTTGTCAGTATTTGCTTCTGCAAGTAACTGATCGATAGTTGCTAAAATATCTTGAGTTTGTCCTGTAATATTAGCATCGGTATTTTTAGGTACTTGACCAGACAAATACACCACTTTATTGAAAACAGTTGCTGCACTCATGACATGTGTTGGATTGATATTTTGAATATCTGTATTTTGTAAATCATTTGACATTTCTATTGTCCTTTGTTGTTTGGATGGATTTGGGATGCAAATGGAACACGCGCAGTAATACCACACATCAATTCATAACCTACGGTGCCTGAACTTGCTGCGACATCATCGATTGCAAGCACTGTACCTTGAGCCGATTGCCCCCAAAGTACGACTTCACTGCCAATTTCCGCATTGGGAATATTGGTCAAATCAACAGCCAACATATCCATACTGACGCGCCCAATTGTTCGAGTGCGAACATCATTCACTAGTATAGGTGCATCCATAGAAATGCGTTGATAGCCATCGGCATAACCGCAAGCGACAATGCCAATTTTCATGCTATGTGTGGCGATAAATCGAGAACCATAACCGACAGTTTGATTTGCCTCTAAATGTTGAATGGCAATGATTTCACTGCGTAAGCTCATGCTCGGTTTGAGATTCCAGTCATCAATTGAATGGGTTGGATAATCAGGGGAGCTGCCATAAAGCATAATACCACTTCGAATATATTCGGAGTGAAGCTGTTTAGAGTATCTTAAAATTGCAGCACTATTACACAATGATCGCTCGCCACCTAAATCTTTAATGGTTTCTTCAAAAATTGTATGTTGATAGTCAATGCCTGATTCACCAAAACGATCACCATCTGCATCTGAAAAATGCATCATGTGTGTGACCGATTTCACCGCTTGATTTTGCTTTAGTTTTTGCCAGATATGACGATATATTTCAGGTTGAAAACCTAAACGATTCATTCCCGTATTCATTTTTAAGAACACATCGAATTGAGCAACACCTTGATATTGTTCAAGCCATCGAAATTGATATTCACTATGTAAACTAAAACTTAATTGATAATGCTCACAATCGATCAAATCATCTGCAGAAAAAATGCCTTCTAACAGTAAAATTGGACCAGTCCAACCGAGTGTTCGTAAACGCTTTGCTTCGGCAATGTCGAGTAAACCAAATCCATCCGCAGATTTAAATGCTTCATAAACTCGCTCGATTCCATGACCATAAGCATTGGCTTTCACAATTGCGAAAACTTGGCTATCAGGCATATATTGTCGGGCAATATTTAAATTATGTGCTAAGGCATCTTGGTGGATAATGGCTACAATGGGTCTTGGCATGGTATTCATCCTTGAATCATAAATACATCATGGGTGTACTTGAATTACAAAAGCCATCTATTTTATGCAACATTTGGATAACGTTGAATAGATAGACCTTCAGTACTAATTTCAGTTTTATGGTTGAGCACTAGATCACTAATCAATTTTCCTGAACCGCAAGCCATTGTCCAACCCAATGTGCCATGCCCCGTATTTAAGAATAAATTTTTAAATCGGGTGGCACCAATAATGGGTGTGCTGTCTGGGGTCATTGGACGTAAGCCTGTCCAAAATGATGCTTGAGCGAGATCACCGCCCGGAAATAAATCTTGTGTGACCATTTCAAGTGTGCCACGACGATCTGTATTTAAACCGTGATTAAAGCCACTTAACTCAGCCATACCACCAACACGAATACGTTGATCGAAGCGTGTAATTGCAATTTTATAAGTTTCATCGAGTACTGTAGATTGTGGTGCATAGGCAGCATCAACAATTGGAATCGTGAGTGAATAACCTTTCACCGGGTAAACCGGCAAATTCAATTCAAGTGGTTTTAAGAAATCACGTGAATAGCTACCAAAAGCCAAAATATAACGATCAGCAACCAACACTTCACCATTGACAAGCACGCCTTTAATTTGGTCGCCTTCGGTGATTAATTTTTCAACATTTTGATTAAATTTAAAATTTACGCCTAAATCTTTAGCCAAATTTGCTAAAGCATTGGTAAATAAATAGCAGTCACCCGTTTCGTCATTGGGTAAATGCAAACCACCGACCAGTTTATCTTTTGCATGTTCGAGTGCTGGTTCTACTTTGGATAGATCGTCTTTGAGTAACAGTTCATGCGGTACACCGCATTCTTTCAGTACGGCAATATCACGTTGAACCATATCTAATTGTGCTTCATTACGAAAGACTTGGAGTGTACCTTTAGAACGATTTTCATATTGAATTCCAGTCTCTTTACGGAGCTCTCTGAGGCAATCGCGGCTGTATTCTGCAACACGCGTCATACGTTCTTTATTGATGGCATAGCTTTCTGAATTACAGTTTTTTAGCATTTGTGCCATCCACTGTAATTGCCACATACTGCCATCAATATTAATCGCAAGCGGTGCGTGATGTTGGAACATCCATTTGACTGCTTTAAATGGAATGCCTGGTGCAGCCCATGGTGTTGAATATCCCGGAGATATTTGACCAGCATTCCCAAAGCTTGTTTCTTCTGCAGGACCCGCTTGACGATCTAAAACTGTAACTTCTGCTCCTTGCTGCGCGAGGTAATATGCACTTGCAACACCAATTACACCACTCCCTAATACAATTACACGCATTTCTCATCCTTTAGGCATTTACTAGTTTATTTAACTAGTATATTTTCTGTTTAATAGTTTATTTAACTATTATTGGTATTAAAAATTAGGTGTTTTAATTTTTTATCGTGAAAAAGATGAAAAAAGAGGAAATTATTTATGTATAAATTAGATCGTATAGATCGGATGATTTTAGAAATTCTACAAACTGAGGGGCGAATCGCCATTAGTGAGCTTGCATCACGTGTGAGTTTGTCGACAACACCTTGCTCTGAGCGTGTTAAACGACTAGAGCGAGATGGTGTAATTATGGGCTACCATGCACGTCTAAACCCGAAACATCTTGATCGAAATTTATTGGTTTTTTTAGAAATTAGCCTTTCCGCAAAATCTGGGGATGTTTTTGAGCAAGTCGCAAAAGATTTAATGGCTGTTCCTGAAGTACAAGAATGTCATCTGATCTCTGGTGACTTTGATTATTTGGTTAAAGCACGTTTAAAAGAAATGAGTGCTTATCGTCGGCTTTTAGGTGATTTACTAAAAAAATTACCATCATCGGCATCCTCACATAGCTATATTGTCATGGAGGAAATTAAAGAGTCACTGTATTTGGATGTTCAATAATAGGGCATGGTCTAAATTGTATGCATTGCATGGTCTGAATTTTTTATACAATACAGAGTGAGGCTTTGTTGCATAAAGCCTTTAAAAATATAACTTGCCTCAGTCACTCAAATTTAAGTGGCAACTTGGGTGTGAGGTTGACCTAATTTGGTGAATTTATTTAATACTTGAGTAGCACTGCTGCGCAAGGTGCATGAATCTCATTCACCTGACTAGGGATTCCTTGCTGTTAATCTATCGCCTAATAATTTGATGTAATGCATCTTGGTTTCAACCAAACTTCGAAGGTGATATCCGACCACTTTTTCCAAAGAGTTCTTCCTAGCCGCTTGACCGTTTTCAATAATTCATTTCTCTGCATAGACCTCAGATTTTGATCTTTCCAAGGCTTCGCATTTTTTCTTGGTGGAATTGGTCGTACGATACGTTTTCGATGCTGGCTTCTTCATTTTGAAATTATATTGCTCAAGAAGCCTTTAGAACAGCTTTGTGCAACAAAGCCCAAATGATACACCACGACGTTCACCGCCATGTAGGCAGCTTAGAAATGTATCTAAATTTAGGTAAATAACAGGCAGCTAAATTTTATAAAAACCAAACAATGAATTTTATTCATCTTTGACTTAGATTAAATCATTTTTATTCATGTATGGGTTCAGGTATCTTTAGCTCATTCAAGAAATTTATGTTTTATCTCAGAAATTAGGGGCGAGCACCATGAGTCAAAAATTCGCATGTTCAATTAAGCGCATTCGTTTCGATGAAAA
>CAXYZD010000165.1:0-5719 GCA_964293455.1 uncultured Acinetobacter sp.
TGGGCGTTGCATTTTGGAAAGAAGATGTAAAAATTGAAGCTGAAGAAGTTTCAATTACGTTTGAAGAAGGTTTTCCTGTTGCAATCAATGGCAAACGTATTGAAGATCCTGTTGAATTCATTCTTGAAGCCAACCGTATTGGCGGTCGTCATGGTCTAGGGATGTCGGATCAAATCGAAAATCGTATTATTGAAGCGAAATCTCGTGGTATTTATGAAGCTCCGGGCATGGCACTTCTTCATATCGCTTATGAACGTCTTGTAACAGGTATTCATAACGAAGATACCATTGAACAATACCGTATTAACGGTTTACGTTTAGGTCGCTTACTTTATCAAGGTCGTTGGTTCGATTCTCAAGCGCTTATGCTTCGTGAAACTGCACAACGTTGGGTTGCTAAAGCAATCACAGGTACTGTAACTTTAGAACTTCGTCGTGGTAACGACTACACGATTATGAACACTGAATCTGAAAACCTCACTTATGAAGCTGAGCGTTTAACGATGGAAAAAGGTGATTCTATGTTCTCTCCAATGGATCGTATTGGTCAATTGACCATGCGTAACTTGGACATTACCGATACACGTGCAAAATTAGAAATCTATACCAATACAGGTCTATTGGCTGTAGGTTCAGGTTCTGCTGTGCCACAACTTAAAGATAAAAACTAATACATTTAATCTAATCGATTAAACATAAAAAACCGCCAATTTGGCGGTTTTTTATTCTTTATTTTTATACATTTATAAAAATACAACAATATCTAAAATCTTCCTCTTTAAAGCAAAACCTACTCCGCGATCACGTCATTAAATATACGATTAAAAAAATACTGCATTTTATTGAATTCAATAAAATGCAGTAGATCAACGAATATTATTTTTAACAATCACGACTCATTTCAATTACTCAAGAAATTTGACTACAACGCCCGATTGTACTTTACGCCCAAGATCATTGGCATCCCAATTGGTCAGGCGGATACAACCATGCGATGCTGTTTTCGAAATCAATGATGGGTTCGGTGTACCATGAATACCAAAGGATGGTTTACTCAGTGCAATCCAAATATTACCCACTGGTCCATTCGGCCCTGGTGGTAAAGTGAGAGGCTTTTTATTACTACCCTGCACGAAATTTTTAGGTGAATAACCATAATAAGGATTCGGTGCCACTTTTACGACCTTATGTGTACCCTTTGGTGATGGTGTATCTGAACCACCAATAGTCGCAGGAAATGATGCAATCAATTGATTTTTATGATTAAACAAATACAGTTGTCTTGCGCCTTTATGTGCAATAATTAGACTCACATCGGTAGGTAAATCATTACGCACATTGGGTACAATAATTTTCTCACCCACCTTATTGAAACTGACTTTCGGGTTTAACTGATGTAAAAACGCTTCATCAATATGAAATTTCTCACCCAACATTTCAGTGACACGGGTGTAATACAGACCCGGCATTTTGGCTTGTAATGCATAATTACGCGGAATATTTTTCGCATAAGGACCTTTCAAATCCTGTGCTGTAATGGTGTATGTTTCATATGCAGCAGTATTTTGTTTTGAAACTAAGCTATCCCATGTTTGTTTGGTCAACTCACCTGTCACAGGAAAGCCATTCATTTGCTGATAAGCAGAAAGTGCTTTTAAAAAGTTCTTACCGCTTTTTGCATCAATCGCACCGGGTGAAGCATGTAAATTATTGAGCATTACTTGCGCACGTGCGTAAGTCGGAAATTGACCACGCCCCAAGTTACCCCAAGTAGCGTTATTGATGCCATCTAAAGTCCAATTAACTTTTACAGCAGGTGGAGTCACGTTTTGGGTAGCAGTATTTTGCGCTACTGGCATGGTTTTTGTTGTTTCATTTTTAACACTTGCAAAGGACTGAACAGGCAATGCCATAAGAATAATGCAAGTCGCTAATAGTTTGATTTTTGACTCAAAAATACCCATAAATATCTCTAATGATTTAAAAGAATATATATCTTTTAAATTAAATTTAAAAACTAAATATCCATATTCACTATTCATTCAACATTGTTTAAAAAACTTTTATCTTCTCGCTTATACAGCAAAACAATTTGCTTCAAGCATAAAAAGTCTAACTATTTTTTAGACTCCGAAACCCATGAATGGATTGTACGTTATTTCGACTTGTTATTTATATTTAAACAACATAAAGCCACTTGTACCTCGACAAAAGTATAGTCAAAAACATAAAGTATTTCACACTTTTTCAATATTATTTTAGACAATTGGTGATTTTCATACTATAGACTCTACACTACGCTCAATTTGTCTAATTTTCATTGATTTTTCAAATTTAATTCATATTAAAATAATAATTTTTTATTGAATAACAAATACCTTATAGATTATATCTAGTAAAAATATGATCCGAAATAAAACCTGTGTTTAAAAATATTTAAAATTTAAAAATGGCTCGAATAATACAAATTGCGGTTATCTTTTTGTGCTGAATCGATTATTATCTATTTTATTTTTTGATGTAATAATTGCCTTGAACACGATTACTCTGCTTCAACCAGATGACTGGCATGCTCACCTGCGTGATGGACTTGCCTTGCAACGTACTGTTCCTGACTTAGCGCGTCAATTCTCCCGTGCTATCTGTATGCCAAATACAGTTCCTCCTGTTAAAACAGTTGAAGAAGCAAATGCCTATCGTGAACGTATTATGGCACATGTGCCTGAAGGCATACACTTTGACCCGCGTATGGTATTGTATTTTACAGACCACACAACGCCTGACGAAGTCAAAAAAATTAAACAATCTGCACATGTAAATGCAATTAAGTTATACCCTGCTGGTGCAACCACCAATTCAGACAATGGCGTGAGCGATATTCGCAAAGTATACGGCGTTATTGAACAACTTGAAGAACATCAAGTTCCATTATTATTACATGGTGAAGTCACTCATCATCATGTCGATATTTTTGATCGTGAAAAGCGTTTCCTTGATGAAGTTCTTGCCCCGCTATTAAGACAATTTCCAAAATTAAAATTGGTACTTGAACATATCACGACAAGTGAAGCTGCAAATTTCATTCTTGAACAAGATCGTAATGTTGCTGCAACGATCACACCACAACATTTATTATTTAACCGTAATGATATGTTGGTTGGCGGTGTAAAACCTCACTTTTACTGCTTACCCATCTTAAAGCGCCAAACACATCAGCAAACTTTACTTGAAGTCGCAACCAGTGGTAATCCTAAATTTTTCTTAGGCACAGACAGCGCACCACATTCTAAAGATGCCAAAGAAAATGCCTGTGGTTGCGCAGGTTGCTATAGCGCACCTACTGCAATTGAGCTTTATGCACAAGCATTTGATCAAATGGGTCGTATTGAGCGTTTAGAAGGCTTTGCAAGTCACTTTGGTGCAGACTTCTATGGTTTAGCACGAAATACGAGTACAATCACCCTCGTGAAAGAAGATCAGGTAATTCCTGAAAGTTTAGACTACTTGGATGGTGAAAAAATTATCCCGCTGTATGCTGGAAAAACCATCCATTGGAGAAAGGTGTGACAACTGAAATACAACCTGTAATTGGTCAACGCTTCCGTGGTTTTTTACCCGTCGTTGTTGATGTTGAAACTGCAGGTTTTAATTCTGATACGGATGCATTGCTTGAAATTGCATGCATTCCTATTGTTTATGATGCAGACGGAAAATTTGTTCCGGGTCAAGCACATCATGCACATATCAATCCGTTTGAAGGTGCAAATCTAGATCGTCGATCGCTAGATTTTATTGGTGTCGACCCATTTAATCCTATGCGTATGGCAATGGCAGAAGACGAAAAAACAGCACTTAAACGCATATTCAAAGCCATCAATGAAGTTCGTAAACAGCAACAGTGTACGCATGCCGTACTTGTTGGTCATAACGCACATTTTGACCTTGGCTTTGTCAAAGCGGCAATTGCACGTACAGGCACCAAAAATCAGAATCCTTTTCATAGCTTTTCTGTTTTTGATACTGTGACCTTAAGTGCTGTGATGTTTGGACAAACTGTACTCGCAAAATCATGCATTCAAGCTGGAATTGAGTTCGATGGTAAAGAAGCACACTCTGCTTTATACGACACTCAGAAGACTGCTGAACTGTTTTGCTATATTTTGAACAAACTCGCACCTCACTTACTTGACACTTTGATGACGGATCACTAAGATACCGTCATCTTCTAAACGTCCCTATCGTCTAGAGGCCTAGGACATCGCCCTTTCACGGCGGTAACCGGGGTTCGAATCCCCGTAGGGACGCCATCTATTTTTCTGCTGTAAAATCATGAATCCTCTTATTCTTTTCTACTTATCTTAGAATCGATTTTATACGACTACTTATTACTTTGTGGTTAATTAACAATCAATCCGTACATAAATATTCACTTATACTGCTTAATTATTACATTTACACTTGAAAAACACCAAACACCCTCGATTTAATAGAGTAAGTTCACCCAATTGACTCTGTGCACATGAATAATCACAACAGCCCTGAAATCATAATCATTGAAGATCAAAATTTTGGTAGCCATGTAGAACATTGGTCGCTGCTTACTGAATACCCTTCGACAGATGTACCGAAATGGATGGGTGAAGCCCTCAATTCGCCTATTATGCCAATGGGTATCTGTTCGCAAGAATGCGATATGGATCAAGCCATTTGGCTTATTCAAGGGCCGCAGCAACAAAGCATTCAAATTGCACAAGTCATTGCAGTTGAAGATGGAAAGCCCAAAGCGGTTAAAACAGCATTTCCGTTCTTTGAAAGCCCCTATACAATGAATGCACAGATTGATCGCATCATCACTTGTAAATCGAACACGCAAGCCGTTTTAAGCCTCAAGCTCAATGCGAACAGTACTGTATATGCCTTTGACAATCTATATAGTGTCAATCATGCACATTATCAAAAAAATCAGACATATAAAGTTCAACTCAATGCTTTTGCTTATGAGTTGGAAAAAGTATCAGATCATGAGCAAATCATTGTCGATGATCCTGCTTCAATTAAACATCATCGTGCTTTAAATGAAATTCTTTCAGAAAATAATGGAATTGCACCTGCCAATTTACAAGAGCTTATTGATGCATGGGAGCCTAAATCTGAAGATGACAAAGCACCCGTCACTGTTGATTTTTCTAAAATGGTGGCTTATTTGTATGGTGAAACACTTGGACAAGAAGATGAAGCATGGTTCCAAGGTAAAATTGTGGGTAAAACACAAACTGAATTTCAACAAACTGAGTTTACACTTTACGATGTCACACTCATTTTAGAAGAAGATCAGCCTGCAACGCTCATTCGTATTGCCACACAAAATCCAACTTTTAAAGATTTTGAGATTGGACAATACATTCGCGGCAATCTTTGGATTCAAGCCAACATTTATGCTGAAGCTAAAGCATAAATTGTAGAACTTAAAAAATACACATTAAAAAGGATAAAACCATAAAGTTTTATCCTTTTTAATTTTTTAGAGGATGCTACACATAAAGATCAAAGAAACTTACCCTCTCAAAAAATGATCTATTTCAATCAAGATATAAATACTTTTATTTCGATCACAATATATACCTAACTTTAAAATAAGATTAATTTTTTGAATCTACGAATTAAACAACGCGGATTCAAATCCCAAGTGCGACACATTTGTAGTTAGTTGAAAAAGTTA
>CAXYZD010000166.1:0-5689 GCA_964293455.1 uncultured Acinetobacter sp.
ATTATTATGACATTATTTCAATGAGTTATCTATTTTTGTCGTGTACAGAGAAAAGAAATATTGATAATAATACTATTGAAACAATACGATATTCGATTTTCCCTGGTCAGATATGTATGTTTCAAGCATTGATTTATAATTGATGCACCCAACCCGCTGTCATAGGCGGGTTTTTTAATGCCAATAATTTGATGCTGCTATGAGCATCTTTAAAAGCAAGATGAAATACAGCTTTTTAAACCTTTAAAAAAAATCTATAATTTCCTAAGAAAATCAATTTTATAAAATGGTTTAGCCGTATGAAATGGGATGATATTGGTCAACAGCCGTGCTCAATTGCTCGGACATTGTCTGTGGTCGGAGACCGTTGGACAATGCTGATTATTCGTAATGCATTTATGGGTTTACGCCGTTTTGATGATTTTCAAGAAAATTTAGGTGTCACTCGACATGTGCTTTCTGAGCGTTTAAAGCGTTTGGTGGAAAATGAAATTTTACAAAAAGTTCAACATCCTGATCGTGCAGATCGTTTTGAATATCGCCTGACGGAAAAGGGTATGCAGTTATATCCTATCTTATTGAGCATGACCAATTGGGCAGATCAATGGATGGATCAAGGTTTGGGCGCACCTGTGCAATATCAGCATAAAGCTTGTGGCAAAATTTTTCAGCCCTTATTAATCTGTTCGGAATGTGGTGAAACGATTCAAGCACGTCAGGTGAGTGCTATTTTTACCGATGCTTATTATCAAACGGCGCAAAAACAAAAAAAGGCATGATATTTTGCTATTGAAGCTTCAATTTAAGAATATCAGGTGATAATTTTTATAGGCAATTTGCAGGTTTAGGCACGCCAGCAAGACGACTTAAATGTCGTGCGACTAATCCAGTATTAAATTTTTCCTGTAATATCGCATTATTAATCTCAGGACTAACGGTTTTCATGAGAAATTTAATCAGTGGGCGAGTTGAGGGAGCATGTCCGAATTGTGCATAGAACTGACGTACAGCAGTTAAGACTTCAAAATGCCAAGGGCTCAGTTCAATCTCAAGACTTTCAGCGAGTTGCTGTGCAACCTCTTCATTCCAAATGGTGTAATCGACCAAATGACCGTCTTGATCTAATTCAAAGTTCATAAAATAGCCTAAGTAATATGGTTGATTGATTTTAAATAGATGGATGGGAAGTGTCTAGATCATCCCATTATAATTTCTTAAAAATACTTAGTTTATCCATATATTTAAATCATCATTTATTTCAAACTGATACAGCGTGTAAAATTAAGCACCAAATTCGCTAAACCATCATAATTGAGCTGCTCAATATGAATGGGAAGTGACATCGGGTTTAATTCAGCATCTTGTTCTAAGATATAAAGATGTGGATATTTAACTAAGCGTTGATCTTGAGCAAAGAGTACAGCATCGGCAAATAAAACAATGCTGTCATTTAGATTTGCCATTTGCTCTAATTGGTTCAGAATATCATTCGTTTTAGCAAATTCAGATTGAATAAAATAAAGTGTTTGATCACTCATGTGATTGTACCTATTCATATTTTAAAATCGCCATAATATTGATATTTAAAATATTCAACATTAGGAAATGGTGTAACTAAGTGGATATTGCGTGTTGGAAATGTAGATTACCAATACAAGATATGATCAAATTTTTGTATGAATGCTGAATTTAATTCAATAAATTCAATTTCTTGTGTCGAGGCTTTGATAAAAGCCGATGCTTGTTCAGTTGATTCCACCAAAATAGGCGTTAAATCATAAAACTCAAAACTATCAACCAAATTTGAGGCAGGTTTAAAGGCATGTTTAAGTGAGTTAAATGTTCTTTCTGACTGTAATAGACTCAGCGCACCTTGCTTGAGTAAGACTTTTACTTCACAACCAAATGTGGCTAAAACCATGGTGGCAGAAAGGCTTTCTGAAACTTGCAGACGGTTTAAGTCAGGCTGGGTTAAAATAACAAGAACATTTTTCACACAATTCTACCTTTCAATTGAAACAATCTCATAAACATAACCACTTAAAATTGAATTAGACGTTCTGTAGATTGAACTGCATCGGCAAGCTCACCAAGGCCAACCAATTCAAAGCCTGATGCCAGATTATGCGCCTGAATTTGATGGCGTTGTGCATTTTCAGCATCGGTAATCCCTCGTGCTAAAGCAGCACTTACACAGACGGGAAGTCGAATCTGTAATTTTTGCCATTCAAGTGTCAAATTGCGCTGATCATCGGGAACCCATTGAAATGCATTGGCAACTTGTACGCCATCTTGATAAAAGAAAAGGCGAACTTCCTCTTTTTTTGCAATGAGTGATTGTGCAAGCCCTAAAGCATGCCATGCATGAATTGAACTCGGTGCAGATGTAATCAGCAATACGGTAGGCATTAAATTTTGATCCGAAGACGTGCAGAAACGAGCGTTGCTGTTCTGACTTGATAACAAATAGGTAGTATACAATGATTTTAGTGACAGGTGGTTTAGGCTTTATTGGTTCACACATTGCACTGACATTATTGGCACAGGGGCAAGAGGTTGTTTTGGTCGATAATCTTGCCAACTCAAATTTGCAAGTATTAGAGCGCCTTGAATATATTGCCAATATGTATATTCCTTTTGTGAAAGTTGATGTACGTAATACACCTGCATTAAACAAAGTCTTTGAACAATACCCAATTGATACAGTGATCCATGCCGCAGGATTTAAATCACTTGAAGAATCTTTGCAAAAACCACTTGAATATTATAATGATAATGTCAGTTGTATCATGAGTTTGTTGCGTTCAATGCAACGCTCAGGTGTGCGTAAATTGATTCATTTATCAAGCATGACTGTATATGGACAGTCAAGCTTAAGCCTGAATGAAGAGATGGAACTTAATTTTAACTATCCAAACCCTTATGTGAAATCGCAGCAAATGATTGAAGAAATCATTCGAGATACCTTTCAAACGGATAATGAATGGCGTATTGCAATTTTGCGTTTGGGGAATGTTGCAGGCGCATTTGAACATGGTGGCTTAGGTGAGTATATTCCGCCATTGCCCAAAAATATCATTCCTTTGGCAATGCAAGTGGCTTTAGGACAGAGAGAAGTGATTGAACTGCGTAAAAGTACTGAAACGGAAGATGGAAGTTTGGAACGTAGCTTTGTGCATGTTATTGATGTATGTCGTTCTATTCATGCGAGTTTATATTGGTTATCTACACAGCAACAGCATTGTTGCGAAGTGATCAATATTGCAGGTGAGGTCAGCTCCATTCGTCATGTACTGAGTATTTTGGCTGAAACCACTAATCAATCTATTCCTGTTATCGATTCGGAATATTATTTCAGTGAATTGGCACAAATAGGTTCTCAAAGCAATAAAGCGAAAACCTTACTCGGTTGGACTGCTCATAAAAGTTTAAAGCAAATGATTGAAGATCAATGGCGGTTTTATCAAAATATATTAAGTGTTAAAAATTAATAATGATTATCATTTACATATTCGGGTGATTTAGTTAATATGAAAAATGATCCTGATATTCAACATATTTTTGGATCAAAATGAAGCGAAATTGATTATTTTTATAAAGTTGAGGTTGCTATGCAAATAAGAATTGAACATGACACAATGGGCGAAGTCGCAGTTCCTTCAGAAGCCTTATGGGGTGCGCAAACTCAACGTAGTATTGAAAATTTTAAAATAGGCATTGAACACTTACCTCGTACAATGATTCGCGCGATGGGCTTAGTGAAAAAAGCGGCGGCAATGACCAATGCTGAGCTTCAACAGATCCCACAAGAGTTGGCCAACTATATTGTAGATGCTGCCGATGAAGTGATTGCAGGGCAATGGGACAGCCAATTTCCACTCGTGGTTTGGCAGACGGGTTCAGGTACGCAAAGTAATATGAACTGTAATGAAGTAATTGCCAATATCGCCAATCAAAAATTAGGCAATCCGCTGGGTTCACAAAAACCTGTGCATCCTAATGATCATGTCAATCGTGCGCAGTCGACCAATGACTCATTTCCAACGGCCATTCATGTGGCAGCAAGTTTGCAAATCAATGAGCTTTTGATTCCCGCGGTGCAACAATTACGTGACACTTTAAATCAAAAGTCAGAGGATTTTAAAGATATTGTCAAAATCGGGCGTACACATTTACAAGATGCGACACCATTAACTTTAGGTCAGGAATTTAGTGGTTATGTGTCACAACTTGATCATGGCGTTAAACGCTTACAACAGGCTTTGACAGGGTTGTATGAGTTACCTTTAGGTGGAACGGCGGTGGGTACGGGCTTAAATGCGCATCCTGATTATGCAGAAAAAGCAGCAGATCAATTGGCAACATTAACAGGTTTACCTTTTGTTACAGCACCCAATAAATTTGAAGCGCTTGCAGGGCGAGATGCAGCAGTATTTGCATCAGGTGCATTAAAAACTTTAGCTGCGAGCTTAAATAAAATCGCTAATGATATTCGTTGGTTAGCCAGTGGACCACGTTGTGGTTTGGGGGAATTACATATTCCTGAAAATGAACCCGGTTCGAGCATTATGCCGGGTAAAGTCAACCCAACGCAGTGCGAAGCCATGACAATGGTGGTGGCTCAAGTCATGGGGAATGACACAACCATCAATTTTGCAGGCGCTTCAGGCAATTTTGAATTAAATGTCTTTATGCCCGTCATTGCTTATAACTTAACGCAATCGATTCAGCTTTTAGGCGATGCATGTAATAGCTTTAACGAGCATTGTGCTGTCGGTATTGAACCAAATCGTGAAAAAATCGATTACTTCTTACATAACTCCCTAATGCTCGTTACTGCGCTGAATCCTGTCATTGGTTATGAAAATGCGGCAAAAGTGGCTAAAACGGCGTATAAACAAGGAAAAACCTTAAAAGAAGTTGCGGTTGAATTTGGGTTAGTAACCGCTGCGCAATTTGATGAAGTGGTACAACCTGAAAAAATGGTATTTCCAAATGCAAAATAAGGGCTGATCGGGTAGATCTAATGGGTACATTGTCGATTGTAAGATTTAATGCACCCATAATATGAGCAGAATTTTGCAATAAATAAGTTGAAATATATAACTCCAAGGTATTTTCTGAGTACAATATGCCTTGGTTATTTTGAATGATGAAGATTATGCTTGAAGTTTTTTTAACAGATGTACAGAACACGGTGCAATTCGAGGACTATCCTGGTGATCATCCTGTTAAATTTATTTTAAATTTTAAAAAAATATTTCCAAGTGTAATGGAATTGTTGTTGCCGGTTTTACCTGAAAGTGAAGACCTTGAACAAATGACGTGGGAATCGACCACGCAAGATTTTGAAACGTTTAAAAAGTTATTGAGCGGATGGGGCGTGATTGAACTGCGCTTACAAGCCTTAAGTCAGTATAAAAATAAAAATTTTGCTGATCAATTGGTGAAAAATGCGCAAGCAAAACGTAAGTTATATGCCAAAGAACAAAAGAAACTTAGCACAGTTGAGTTAGATTATTTACTCACGCATGAAATCCACGCACTTATTGATGCGGAATTGATTGAACTAGGTGAAAAATTCTATTTACCTGTTTTACGTGATTTATGGAAAGATCAGCTTCCAGTCAATGTAGGCTTTGTTGCACAAACCTAGCCTTGGACGCTTATTTAGTAATATCATTTCAAA
>CAXYZD010000167.1:0-5593 GCA_964293455.1 uncultured Acinetobacter sp.
TGGGGAGTAGATTATCACTTATAGGCGTGGTCTAAAATCCTATACCCACATCAATATGATCCAAGCTACCTAAATCAATATTGGACGTTTGTCCTTGACCATCGGGCATGGTGGCAGGAATACCATCGACATATAAGCGAACACCACGCACACCAAATGTAGATCGTGCGCCAAAACCTCGCATAGAAAGTTGTAAGTCTTGTGCATAATTCTCACGATTATTGAGTTGTAAACCGGGTACACCACTTAGGGTTTCTGTCAGATTCACACCTAAATTATTTTGATGATCCTTTTGTTCTATTCGATAGACCGAGGCTGGCGTATCTAACCAAGTGGTTTCTGAACGAATGGCTTGAATCGTGATATCAGGAAGTTTTTCCAAACGCGTATTGGATTGTTCTTCTGTCATTTGTTGTATGCTTGCATCATTTGCAACAACTTGCTGACACAGCAAAATTGCTATGCAGAGTACTGAAGGTTGGAAAAAATGAACATTCGAAATACTCTGCATCTTACTTAGCCTCCAAGGGCTTCTTTTATCTTAGAAAATAAATTTACTGCCCAAACCAACAACAAGTGCATTATCGACTTGATTTGTTGCACCCGGATACACCACATACTGTAACAATGGGCGTAACATTAACCATTTTGCTGGGTAGTATGAATAGTTAAATTCAAGGTTATACTCCGCATCTTTATTTAGCAACGCTTTATTATTTTGTTGCACATTTGCAGGATTGGTTCGGGTTGTATTTACAAAATCACGATAACGATCATTGATTTGTACTCGATTGACAGCAAAACCTAGAATATCATTTGGATGACCTTCAAATAATCCATAATATTTCAAACCCAATTGTTGCGAGTCTGATACCGCAGTCGTGGTACGATCATGAAAGGTAAAATTACCAAAACTATGTAAACCTTGACGACCTACACCTGTCGAAGTCAATTGCTGTTCAAATGCAAGCCAACCACCATAACTGCGATCTTCACCGACAGTTTTTGCAGCATAAGCAACATCATACTGATTCTTTGCATCATCAGCGGTATTGTACAAAGTACCCAAGCGATAACTGCCCGCTAGGTCATTTAAGCCTTGTTTTGGTGACCAAACCACTTCACTGAGGATATTGATGCCATCTGCATTTTTAGTATCTAAATTCCAACCATGACGTTCTAATGCATTTTCAGGGTTATATTCAAAGACACCCACTTGAGTGAAAAGTTCAGGCGTTAAGTTATATTTTACACGTCCACCCCACTGTGACACGGGCGTGTTATACCAAAGCTTACCTTGCCATTTACCCATTTGCGCTGCACAAAATGCATTACTTTGGAAATCACATGCCATCGTGTTAAATTCTGTTCCTAAGCCCATACGACCTAAACGTACGTCCCAACCTGAATCAAATTTTTTATCAATATACAATTCACTTAAACGGCTACCCGAATTACCCCGTCCCCAATTGGCTTGTGAATTTGCCCACTGTGGCGCAGTAGGGTCTTGAATACCACGAAGACTTGTACTTTCACCCTGACGAGCAGTCACTAAAGCTCGAACAGTCACACCATTCCAACCTGCAAGTTTTTGCATATCCAATGTTGTACCTACACCAAACTGCGTACCAAAAGTTGGTGCTTGATGTGCATCATAACCACCATCTGCTAAGTACGAGCCATCAACTGCAATCGTTCCGTCAAATTTAATGCCTTTTTCAGCGAGTTCTGTACGTGTCCCATTCCAATCACCTGTCATGGTTGTACTATTTAAATCAAATGCTTGCTCAGCATAAGATGAAGTCATCAACGTCGCTGTCGATAGTGCCAATAAAGAAAGTGTAAATTTATTCATGTGTAGACCTGAATAGAAAAGATAGAATCTTGTAAGCTGACGATCTAGTAGTTTTAAATTCAGCAAAGATTGACCATCATAAAAAATCAAAATGTTGTATTGGCGAGGCAATGTGCCATGGCTATACCTGATATTAATCAGAAAATTACACGATTTATAAAATTGCACTATCAGCTTATTTTTATCAATTTAGAAACTTTTATTTATATAAACACTTAGTTATTGATAACTTAAAGTATTTTATTAATCACTGTATTTTTAGTCTTATATTTTCTCGTTAAATATTGATTATTCACATAAAATTTAGCATACATCGCCACGACTATTCTCTGTAAATACAGCTACGCCATAGATCGCTTTATTGAAACCGCTTGAACACATACAATAGAGCTATCTTTTAGAATACAGTCTTAAATACTGAGTTCACTATGCCCGAATTACCTGAAGTCGAAACCACTAAAGTTAGCCTAGAACCTCTGCTCGATCAAAAGGTACTGAATGTGCAAGTTCATAACGCTCGACTGCGTTGGGCGATTCCCAATGACATTAGCAAACTTAAAGGTCAAAAACTCATTGGTCTTTCTCGTCGGTCTAAATATATTTTTGCACAGTTTGAGCAAGATACGATGCTGTGGCATTTGGGCATGTCGGGCAGTTTTCGCCTCTGTCAACCGAGTGATGAATTGCGTAAACATGATCATCTCATTATTCAGTTTGAAGATGTGGAACTGCGTTATCACGATCCACGCCGTTTTGGCTGTATTTTGTGGCTCAATGATGACTCTCAAACTAAACTCATTGATACACTTGGCCCTGAACCGTTAAGCGATGCCTTTGATGCAGATTATTTGATGACAAAGTTAAAAACTAAAAATACTGCGATTAAAGTTGCGATTATGGACAACCATGTTGTCGTCGGTGTGGGTAATATTTACGCAACTGAAAGTTTATTCAATTTAGGTATTCACCCTGCCCAACCCGCAAAAGATTTAAGCAAAGCCCAAATTGAAAAATTGGTCATTGAAATCAAGCGTATTTTAAAGCAAGCCATTGATTTAGGTGGCTCAACCTTACGTGACTATAGTAATGCAATGGGTGAAAATGGTTATTTTCAACAGACCTTACTTGCTTATGGACGTAATGGTGAAATGTGCGTGAACTGCGAAACCACACTCGAAAACATTAAACTCGGACAGCGTGCAAGCGTCTTCTGTCCTGAGTGCCAACCATTAAAGAAGCCAAAAACTGTGGCTAAAACTCAACAACCACGAGGTAAAGCCCAATGAAAACTGCAATCGTTCGCCATATTTTAGTCAAAGACAAAGAGCTTGCAGCGCAATTGAAGAAGAAAATTCTCGATGGTGCTGATTTCACTAAAGTTGCCAAGCAACACTCAACCTGTCCTTCTGCCAAAAAAGGTGGTGAACTTGGTGAAGTGAAAAAAGGACAATTGGTCACACCCATTGATAAAGCGGTATTTAGCCTTGCAGAGCGTGAGTTACATGGACCTATCAAAAGTCAGTTTGGATGGCATTTACTTGAAATCAAATTTCGGATGGATTTCTAAAATCACGAAGATTTAAACTGTTTTACGACCTCTGCATACTTGTTGATATAGCCTCTAAACATTTCTGCACGAGTCGTAAAATAATAAATTTCACGCCCATTTAAGACCAACTGTTCAGGTGCTTTGCCATTACACAGACCATGACCTGAACCCACGGCTGAATCAAGTATTTGAAAACTTTGCTGTGCAATTTGCGGTGTATCAAATGTAAAAACCAATAGTGTAAAATCGGGTCGAATTTTTTTATCATCTCCGACTTTGACTTGGCTCACCCCACGATAAGAACGAATCCCTTCACCTTTCACTTTAATTACTTTATTCTGATCACAATCATTTTCTGACCAACTTGTACCACTGTCTTTTTCAAATAGATCAAACTGATCTTTCAGTAATTCCGTTTGTAAATGAGCCATTAATGCCTCATTTTCCTCAATACTATTAGTTTCAATGGTTTCATATACTGTATTTTTATTTGGAATATCTGCAAAAGTTAATGGCTGGCTTGCAGAAATAGACGTCATTTTTTCTTCTTGTACATCAGGTTCAGGCTTATTTTGTCCAGACTCTGTACAACCCCAGAGTAGACTCATCCACGCTATAATCAAAAAATGCTTTGCCATGATTTAAATTTTTCCGACCAATAAATCATTTTTTATCCTACACATAAAAAACGCTACCTGATAGTAGCGTTTTAAATTTCATAGTCTTTTTAAAATTTTACGATTTAGGGCGATTTTTCAACTCATCACGAATTTCACGCAATAATTCAACATCTTCAGGTGTTGCTGCCGCAACAACTTCCTCTGGTGTACGCATACGGTTAATCATTTTTACTAAAATGAATACAACCCACATTAAAATGAGGAAGTTCAATACGATGGTAATAAAGTTACCATAAGTTAAAACGTTCACACCCGCTTTGGTCAATGCATCTAAAGAAGTTAGGTTATCGGGATTATTGCCGAGTACAACAAATTTTTGCGTAAAATCAACGCCACCACCTGTAAGCACCGAAATCAAAGGCATAATAATGTCTTTCACCAATGAATCGATAATTTTATTGAAAGCACCACCAATGATGACACCAATAGCCAAGTCCATCATGTTGCCTTTGATAGCGAACTCTCTGAATTCTGAAAGAATACTCATATTTTGCTCCACGCTTATTTTAATGCGTAATTTTTTATGTGATGAAGTGTACAGAATACTTTTCTATAATTCCTTTTAATTTACTCGGTTTTTAAAAATTTCCAAGATTATTTTCTTCAATATTACAAAAAAAATTCTTAATTTACATACATTAATAAAAATATAATCAAATCATCTAAATAATAGGCATAAAAAAACCGCAAATTCCGAGAAAATTGCGGTTTTTAAACTAATAATTCAGATTATTTACCTGAACGATTACGTTTACGCTCACCTTCAGTCAGGAAACGTTTACGAATACGGATAGATTTTGGTGTTACTTCAACTAATTCATCATCTTCAATGAATTCAAGTGCTTGTTCAAGCGTATATTCAATGGCAGGAACAAGTGTCAACGCTTCGTCAGTACCAGAAGCACGTACGTTTGTTAACTGTTTCGCTTTAGTTGGGTTAACTGTCATGTCATCTGAACGAGAGTTAATACCAATGATCATACCTTCATAAACTTCTAACTGAGGCTTAGCGAATAGACGACCACGGTCTTGCAATGTGAACAATGCATAGCCCAAGCAAACGCCTTGAACCATAGAAACTAATACACCGTTTTGACGTTTCGCAACAGTACCTTGTTTCATTACACCGTAATGCGAGAAGCTTGATGTCATGATCCCTGTACCAGAAGTCATGGTCAAGAATTCAGAACGGAAACCAATTAAGCCACGTGAAGGAACAGTTGCTTCAATACGGATACGGCCTTTGCCGTCAACTTCCATATTGGTCATTTCGCCTTTACGGTGACCCATTTGTTCCATTACAGAACCTTGGTGCTGTTCTTCAACGTCAAATGTTACGTTTTCGTATGGTTCTTGCTTTTCGCCATCAACTTCTTTCAAGATTACTTGTGGACGAGATACGCCCATCTCGAAGCCTTCACGACGCATGTTTTCAATCAGAACTGAAAGGTGAAGTTCACCACGACCAGAAACTTTGAAACGGTCTGGACTGTCAGTATCTTCAACACG
>CAXYZD010000168.1:0-5500 GCA_964293455.1 uncultured Acinetobacter sp.
GCAGCAAGTGCTAAAACGTTGTTTTTGAATTTATCAGGATCAATATCACGAACCAATGAAAGTAAACCTGTTTGATGGTCTACTAAAAGAACTGCGGCATTGTCTTTGTCTAAACGTACGTATGGTTTACCCATTTTTATTTTCCTCAAACATGTGTCAGGATTATCAAAAATTTTAAAATCCGAAACCAATTTCGAATTTACAACACTTTACTGGCAGATTTCCAGTTCGTTAAGTGTATATTGTGAGAAAGATAATCTCAAATATACAACAATATGAATAGTATATTGATTTTTATAAGAAAATTTTTGTTGGTGTAATCCAGTTTAATAATATTCCTATATTTGAGATGAAGAATATCAGTATGACGCTGTTGTGGAATTGAGAAACGCAATAACATGTATTTAAGTTAAATGATTGATCAAATCGGAGCCAGAAAAATGAGAAAAGTAATTGGTGTTTACCGTAATCAAAACATGCATTGGGTGGGCGATGGCTTTCCTGTAAAAAACTTATTTAGCTATGATCGTTTAGGTCAAGCGGTGAGTCCATTTTTGTTACTTGATTATGCTGCACCTTATCAATTCCAGCCAACAACTGCACAGCATGGGGTCGGTTCACATCCACACCGTGGTTTTGAAACAGTGACTATTGCTTATAAAGGTGAAGTTGAACATAAAGACTCAAGTGGTGGTGGTGGTACCATTAAAACTGGTGATGTCCAGTGGATGACAGCAGGTGCAGGTATTATTCATGAAGAATTTCATTCAAAAGAATTTGCCAAAACAGGCGGTTTGTTTGAAATGGTTCAATTGTGGGTCAATCTACCAGCAAAAGATAAAATGGCACCTGCAGGTTATCAAGCAATTGAAAGTGCTGATATTCCAGTGGTCAGTTTTGCTGATGATGCGGGACAGATGCGTGTCATTGCAGGGACATTCCGTGATGTCAAAGGTCCCGCTTCAACATTTAGTTCGATCAATGTATGGGATGGCCAGTTAAAAGCAGAGCAATCTGAGCATATTCATGTACCAATGAGTCATACCGTACTTGTCGTTGTGCTTGAAGGTGAGTTGCTAATTAACGGTACACAAAAAGTTCAAGACAGTTCGATTGTTTTATTTGAACAAAATGATGATCCAACCTTATTGTTAGAAGCGACTAAAGACACAAAATTTCTTGTGTTGACGGGTGAACCATTGAATGAACCGATTCAAGGCTATGGACCATTTGTTATGAACACCAAAGAAGAAATTACTGAAGCATTCAATGATTTTAACAATGGTAAGTTTGGGCGAATTTCGGCTAAGTCATAAGGCAAATATGTTATTTATTGTTGTGTAGAGCGATATGACTAAAAAAGCGGATCAAATGATCCGCTTTTTTTGCTTAAAAAATATATATGGAAAATAATGTGTCTGCTTCTATAAAAAAGCCAAAGAAAGTGATTAAAAAATTTAAAATAAAAAGGATCTTTGGTCCACACACCAAAGATCCTTTTAACGCTGTAGTTTCTATTTTATTATTTGTAACTCTTATTCTTTTTTATTGTTATTTATAGTGACTTATAAGCACATTTGTTTTGATTAATGTGACGTAGTTATCGTTTTTGTTAAAAAGAATAATAGTGTTTTTATTAAACTTTGTAAAGCAAAAAAATAAAAAAAATGATTATTTATATCGGTCTTTTAAAATTACATTTTCTTTTTTGTAATTTATGTAGAAAAAGCGATCTTTATTTTTTATTGAAGAGGTAAATTTTGATACATATCCGTTGAGCTTTTGAAAAAAATGTAAATATTTAGATAATAAAAAAAGGATCTCTGGCTTTCACCAGAGATCCTTTTTTGCGCTGTAGATTCTCTTTTATTTATTGTTCTTGTTACATTTTAATTTTTAAATTTCATCATCGTATAGTTGTTTATTTTGTAATACGTGATGCATTTCTCTTTCTTGGTTCGCATCATAATGAAGTTCATAATATTTGTAAATAGCATTTTTAAACAAAAGTTTTATTTAATTTATTAATTTATAAAGATTATTTTTGATAAATTGGATTAATTTTTAATATCACCAATTAAATCATCTATTTCCTGATGTCATTAAGGTCAAAGTGTAAAGTTTAAGAAAATGAAATAGTGATATTGTATTGATTGAATAATCAAAAAATTGAAAACTGGAACTTTTTAATAGCTCTTATTGCGTGTGCATCGTTCATAATAAAAAAAATGGTTGATTCTGGATAATAACGTTGAAAATTGCAGTCATCGGTAGTGGTATGGCAGGGCTTGCGACCGCAAGAATTCTTAAAGATGCTGGACATGATATAACGATTTTTGAAGCATTGTCGGGCAGAGGCATGGACAGTCATAGTATGCAATTTGAAGGTGGCATTATTGATGCACCTTTGCGAGTGATGAATCCGCATCTTTGGCAAAACACGCTAAGCTTTGCAACGCATTTGGGTATTAAGTCCTTTCCTGTTCGTACATTTATGACATGCAGTTGGCTATTTGATGACAAAATTGAAACGTGGCTGACCACAAGTCGAACGCGTATTGGTAATTTCCCCATTATTAATAATAAAAAAGGCATTAAGCAGTACGGTTGGCGCTTGGTCAAAGGAATGCTACAACTCAAAACAGCCATTCATCAATTTTTTAAATCAAAAAATCAAGATATTACACTCGCTGAATTTATCAATCATAACGAAATTGAAGAAGTCTTTTGGCATGGCGCTGTGATGCCTGTGCTCTATACGATTTGTACCTGTGATCCAAAAACCATTGGCGAATGGCCTGCAAAACCACTTTTGGTTTTTCTTCGACAATTGACCGATGGCGATGCATTACTTCGCTTACATGGCGGAACAGCTGCATTTGTCGATAAGTTGGTTGAAGGCATCGATATTCACAGTGATTCTCGAATCACGTTAGTAGAGCAACGTGGTGAGCATGTGCATGTTGAAAATGCACAAGGTGAGCATTTTGATTTTGATCGAGTCGTGGTGGCAACACCAACGGATAAAATTGAAAGCTTTCTAAATAATGAACAGTTTGCCGATGATATTGCCTTGCTGAAACAGTTCAAGTTTGAACAGGGCGAATTGGTTATGCATACCGATGCAACGGTGATGCCACCACAACGTAAAGAATGGGCTGTGCTGAGTTATATGATGGATCGTAACTTTACCCGTCAACAATTTACGGTCTGGCTAAATGCAATTGAACCAACTTTAGTTGGAAAATCTCCAGTGTTTCAAACATGGCGTCCAGTGACTGCAATTGATCCGAAAAAGATTATTTCTTCAGTGACATTAACACGTGCTGTGGTTGATTCTGTAACGGTTAAGCTCAATCATCAACTACAACAACGCCATCGGGCAGCAGATCGCAAAGTATTCTACTGTGGTTCATGGTCATGCGATGGTTTACCCATTTTAGAATCAGCGGTGACTTCTGCAATGCATATTGCAGAGATTTTTGATGCGCCATTACCCTTTAAAGGTTTAAAGCCAAAAGTGGAAGTTGCACCTGAACTTGGCTACGTATAATCATCATATTTTTATTGATATTTATGATTCAAAATGAGTGTCAATGCTAGACTGTGCTGAGGACATAAAAGTTTAAACAGGAATTGGAGTGATCTACATGCGTAAATTCCTTTTGAAAATTTTGCCTCAGCATAAGTACGCCATCAACGCTAAAATGTTGGGGGATAGTGCGACACTTGCTTGGAGTAATTTGGGTTATTGGTCAGAGACTCAAACGAGCTATGTGCAAGCTGCTGAGGCTTTGGCAGATCATCTTGCTCAAGCGGTACAATTAAGTGTAAATGATCACCTGCTCGATTTAGGTTGTGGGCAGGGTGCAAGCTTAAAATATTGGATTGAACACTATCATCCTGCACGAATCGAAGCAGTTGAGTTGCAATCGTCATGCATTGAATTGATTCAACGACATCTTCCAGCTCTTCGCATTCAGCATCATTCCTTTCTAGATTTAGCACAATTGCATCCGATTAAGCCATTTAGCGTGATTGTCTGTATAGATGCTGCATATCATTGTAATTTAAATGAATTACTTATTTCGATGTCGAGCGTATTGGCTAAAAATGGTCGGATCGGTTTTCATACGTTGATGTTGACTGAAAAATGGCAACAACTGACGACTTTGCAAAGTCTACGTTATCAAACAATACTGAAATCTGCTGATGTCAATGTACACGATTTATTGTTTAGGCAGGGAATCGAGCAAGCGCTCAAATATCAAAATTTTCAAAAAATTCAAATTGAAGATTTATCTAGCACTGTTCTAGCAGGTTTTGCAAATTATATTGATCAACGCAAACTTAAAATACACAATTTAGATGCATTTAAAATAACAATGACAGCAAAGCTATGTCAGAAATTGTTTGATGATGGTTTTGTTCGCTATGTGCAAGTGACAGCAGAAAAAATTATGGAATAAGAACAGTAAAATTTGAATGTTTTGTGAATGATATCGAATTTTAAAAACCAATACTTCGTAAAAACTAACATTAGAAACAACAAAGCCTCACTTTAAAAGCGAGGCTAAGATGTGGTGCCGACACACGGATTCGAACTGTGGACCTACTGATTACAAGTCAGTTGCTCTACCAACTGAGCTATGTCGGCGTTGTGTCGTGAATTCTACAGAAAAAAAATGAGAATGCAAGCCAAAAAATATACAAACATTCCACTGTTGATAAAAAACTTAAAATTTCACGCTATATTGTTGGTTTTTTAATCTTATTGTTTCAAGTAGGCTTGTGACATGAGATTACCTTGCGTTGCTGACTTGCTGAACCATTGTTTTGCAAATACTTCATTTGGTTCTACACCTGTACCTGAGAGATAAGCATCTGCAACTTTATACTGTGCTTTTGCATGACCGAGTTCAGCGGCTTTTAAATACCATTGGAATGCTTCTTTATCATTTTGTGTCATTGCAATACCGCGTTCAGACATTGCGGCTAAATGATAAGCTGCTTCTACATTATTTTGTTGTGATGAAACTTTTAACCAATTGATCGCTTGTTTATTATCAACTTTTACATCATCACCATTTAAATACATCATACCAAGATCATATTGTGCTTGAGCATCACCTTTTTGTGCAGCGGCAAGATTCCATGCAAATGAATGACAATTGTTTTCTTCAGTTTGCACTGAATTTTTAATTGGTTCTTGAGCAAAGCTTGTATTTAAAAATACGCTAGCATTTGCAATGACTAAAGCACCGAACATGAATAATTGTAGTTTTTTCATAGCTTTCTTCTTTTAATGTGACTTTATTTGCATTATTTTTAGCAAAGATAGAACTGGTTGTAAATATAAATATAACCTTTTATTTACTTCACTTTTATTTATTGCATAAATCATTGTTTTTAAATGTAAATTTATTAATTTATATTGTTTATTTATTTTAGGGTGTGTTGACATTTCCTGCTCATAATTCACTCTATAACGGTAACCATA
>CAXYZD010000169.1:0-5424 GCA_964293455.1 uncultured Acinetobacter sp.
GTAATGTCAGGCACAGCATCAATTGGTAATTTTTGATAGCCATAAATTCCGACACCAATCCAAGCGACAATAAATAGCATCACCCAAATGGCATTTTTAATGGAAAATTGAATCAGTCGATCAAACAGTCCTTCAGGTTTGGGTAATGTTGAATCCACATCTAATTTAGAATTAGGAGAGGTATTGTCTAGAGAATCATTAATGCTCATGGCTCGCTTCTCCTTTTTCCAATTCTGATTTCAACAAGAAACTGCCCTGCGCTGCATATTGTTGACCTTGCGCTAGACCTGACTGAACTTCAATCCATTGACCATCCCCTGAAATTTGCCCCAAAACAACAGTTTGTGGAGTAAATTCAATTTTTTTGTCATGTTCTTTAGCAATGAAAATCGTATCTTTGCCTTCGATTTTCTGTACTGCACTTTTCAACACACGCAATGCTTGGATTGAACCATTTTGTTGCAGTTGAACATTCACCATCAAATTTGGACGCAGTTCAGAAGCATTAGATAAAACCTTTGCGCGTACTTGTAAACGCCCTGTTTGTGCATCGGCTTCACTATTCAAACTTTGAATTTGTGCTTTAAACATATTGCCTGTTTGCAATGACTTAAATTCAATTTGCTGATTTGGGCTAATCCCTGAAAATTCTGTACTCGGTGCAATAAATTCAAGCCACAACTGATCGAGCTGATCAATGATAAAAAGTTGATCTGCAAGTTGAACATTTTCACCAATCACTAAATCTTTCTTACTAATCACACCTGAAATCGGGGCAGTCAACACATAACGCCCATTTGAACCTAATGAGGCACCAAAAGCGGATAGACGTGATTTGGTTGCTTGTACCTGAATTTGTGCTTGCTGATAAGCGTTATAAGCACGTTGATAATCCTGTTTCGCAGAAATACCCTGTGACCACAATTGACGCTCACGCTCATAATCTTGCTTCGCCAATTGCAGATTAGACCGTGCAATTTGTAAGTTAGACTGCTGATCAACCAAATCAGGCACTAACAATATTGCCAAAGCCTGACCTTTTTTCACTTGCTGTCCGAGTTCTACACTCACAGATTGCACATGACCACTAAATGCAGGCGACACATGCGCTTGACGGTCTGTATTCACCATCAATTTTGCAGGATAAGAAGCCAACTTTGTAACAGCACCTAACTCCACTTTAGCAAGCTGTACACCTTGTTCCGCTATTTGCTGTGCCGTTAGGCTAATGGCTTCTGCATGACCTTCTTTTTCCGCCTGTTCAGCGCCTTCTTTATGCTCATGCCCTTCTTCCGCATGTGCTTCTGATTCACCGTGACCATGTTCATCAGTTTCAGTAGGTTTATTTTTTCCAACAACAAACAATCCAAATGCAATTAATGCTGTGACAACTAAAGCAATCACCATCAATAGCTTTTGAGAAACTTTCCCATGTTGATTCTGATTTTGAATAGCCATTTTATCTTTTTGATTCAACATGATTAATTTCCACCACTAATACTTGGCAAAGCTTGCGTGTCTTGCCATAAACTTTGATTAAGCTGAGCAACGGCATCTTTTGCCATGACTTGACTCGGTTCAATACCTAAACTCAAGCTTTCCGCTTCAACTGCACGTTGCCATGCATCTTTGAGTAACTGCACCTTACGCATACGTACTTCTTGCAATTGCAGTGTTGCTTGCTGTACATCGGTCACAGCAAATTTCCCTGCACTGAATCCCAATAAAGTCTTACGCTGAACCTGTGTTGCAAGTGGAATTTGTGATTGATCAACAGCTTTAAATTGCACTTCTAAGCCTTGTAATTCCGTCAAAATATAACCAATTTGCAATGCATTTTGCTTTAAATAAAATTCCTGCTGCTTCTCTAATAGTCCTTGTTTTGCCTGAGCAATTTCCACACCATATTGCTGACGATTAAAAATATTCAAAGGAATAGAAACACCAATCACTAACGCATTTTCTGTCGATGTTTCAATTGATTTGGTTCGATTCATTCCCACATTTACAGTCGGATTAGGGCGTGCAGATGCTTTGAGCTGATCAACAGTCGCTTTGGCTTCAAGTACCTGTAATTGGCGAGACTTTTCCATCAAGTTTTCAGATAAATATTGCTGAACTTGTTGATGCGTAGATGATGGCCACAAAGACTGAGGCGATAAACCGATGTGAATTGACTTATCCGCATCACCCCACAAATTTGACAATTGTTGAGTTGCTATCTGCAATTGCAAATCTGCCTGTTGAAATAAACGGACATTTTCAGCATGACTAAGCCTTGCACGATCAACATCGACCTGTGCCACACTGCCCGCCTGATAACGCTTTTGAATGGCATTAAAATTGTCTTCGCTAACATTCAACTGTTCACGAATAATATTTTTTTCTAATTCAAAAATTGCCAATTGTGACCATAAATATTTCACAGCAAGTTCAAGCTGAGCCTGATAAATTCTCTGCTTCAATGCCATTTGATCTTGAGCGATGTATGCCAATTTTTGAGCCGATTTTCGCTCACCAAACATATCTAAACGCTGAGAAATACCAATCTCTAGCTCTTTGTCTTGATCAGAATCGAAGCCTGTTTGCGTTATGGATAACTCAGGATTTACCCACAGCTTTGCCTGTTTTATATTTGCAGTTGTAATCTTTTGCTGTGTATTCCAGACATCAAGACCTTGCTGATATTGCTGTGCTTTGGCAATGGCTTGTGCCAAAGTTAAATTTTGCGAAGATGAATCCGCCCAAGTCGCAGAGGAGAACAATGCGATCATTGCACCCAATACTGATACTTTTAGCTTCAAAGTAATATTGGAATCTGCCTTGCGCACGTTATTCAACACAGTTTTGGACATGTGTTTTGACATGACTTTTGACATAAGAATGCCCCACTAAAATGAATGTTTAGCGGTGGGCAATTTTTTGGCTACCCCACCTTATAGCGGGGGCAATGCGGGCGGTGGGTTAGGCAGAATTAAATGTGGCGACTGATACAAATTATGCCAATCCATAAATGTCGATTCGGGATTGACTCTAAATTTTGGTTGTTCAGACTGTTGTTGAACATCTGCCACGATGAAATGTGCAAAAGAAGGGAGATGATCACTATGATCATCACTTAAATGATTCAAGAAATCAGTTTGATTCACATCATGAGCTTGTGCTAAGGAATGATTTTGTTCTACAGATGCAAAAGTATGTTGCTGTTGATCTTGTGTGCAATGCAAAGCAACATGGTGACCAAAATGTGTTGAGATGAACTGATTTGAAGCAATTGTACTTTCATGACCGCAAAAAGCTGCTGCCACATTCCAAACACTTTGGAACATGAACAAACTCAATAAGACAGTAATCAAAATACCCGAACGCTTCACAGATCAATCCAAGAACAATACATTGCTAATATAACAAAAGATGCCCTGTTATAAAATTACACTACGATTTTAAGGAGCTTTCTTCACAATAATCTTAAAACAAACTTACATATTTAAAAAACATACAAAATAATATTGACACATTACATTTAATGATTTGCAAATTTGAAAAAACACGCTAAATTGATTATATCTAATCAGTTTTAAGATTAGTCCTCACTTTTACTTTGTTAATGGATTAGCAAGGAGGTTCATATGTTGACACATCTTTTCAGACGTTTTAAGCATGATGCCCAAGAAGAATTGCATGCTCCACTTTCGCATTCAATCCAACCATATACGGATCAAAATACCCGTAATGCCATGTGGTTTTATTTACGAGAAGCACTCCGAGGCGACAAAGAAGCTCAATATCAAATGGGTCATAGCTATCTAAATGGTGAACTTGGACTAGATCGTAGTTTTTTACATGCTGAAAAATGGCTTGATCAAGCAGCCCATCAAGGGCATATGGCAGCTAGGCAGGAACTCGAAAAGGCATATAATAGCCTCGCTTTTTCATAAGCCTACTTGTGCTTGAATCATTCTAAATGATCTTATATTTTTTGAATGATGAAACCTGTCTACTGGCAGGTTTTTTCAGTTGACAGGTTTGCTTTCACTCTATAAATTATATAAAAATTAGTAAGTTAAAATCAAAAAATCAGAATACGACAAAGTTTACACTTTCTGCAAGGAATGCAAAATTATGGACTTTTTAAGAACATTGATTGAAATTAAAATAAAGTTTTTTTCATTCTTTATTCAACAAGATGTATCTGATCATTGTTATTCAAATGCTTATTTAGATTATCTCACAGCACGTCATTACGAATTTAAAGCTTTACATCAATCTTGGCTCAATGAGCAAACTCATCCATTTTCAAATTTCAATGAACGCAATGCAATGTGGTATTTTTTACATTCCGCATCTGAAGGCTATAGTTCCGCACAATTTAAAATTGGGCAATGTTATTTAACAGGACAGTTAGGACTACAAAGTAATCCACAAAAAGCACAACAATGGCTTGTACTTGCGGCTAATCAAGGGCATTTAGAAGCTAAAGACACTTTATTACGTATCGCGATCCCATCTTAGCTAAAGAGTTAATCGCTGAAAATTATATTCATTTCAATCAGCTATAAAAAAACCCGCATGAAGCGGGTTTTTTTAAATCGGCAGATTAACCACCAATTTTACGATATTTTTGACGTTTAGTAGATGACTCATCACCTAAACGTGATTGGCGATATGCTTCATATTCAGCATAGTTACCTTCGTAAAACTCAGGTTTATCATTTTCAAATGACAAAATATGCGTTGCAATACGGTCTAAGAACCAACGGTCATGCGATACCACCATGACTGTACCTGGGAATACTAAAATTGCATCCTCAAGCGCACGTAAAGTTTCGATATCCAAGTCGTTCGATGGTTCATCGAGTAAGATCACATTTGCGCCTTGCTGTAAGATTTTTGCAAGCTGTAGACGGTTACGCTCACCACCTGACAATTCACCTACACGTTTTTGCTGATCTTGACCCTTAAAGTTGAAACGACCAATATACGCACGTGATGCGATTTCGTAATCACCAATTTTTAAGATATCTAAACCGCCAGAAATTTCTTCCCAAACTGTTTTTTTATCATCTAAGGTATCGCGTAACTGACCGACATAAGCCACTTTAACCGAATCACCCAAAGTTACAGTTCCTGTATCAGGTTGCTGTTCTTCAGTCATCATACGGAATAATGTGGTTTTACCTGCACCGTTTGGCCCGACTATCCCAACAATCGCTGTAGGAGGTACAGAGAAAGTTAGGTTTTCATACAGTAAACGACCATCAAACGATTTACTAATGCCTTCAACATCAACAACCTTATTACCCAAACGTGGACCCGGTGGAATGTAGATTTCAGACGTTTCATTACGCTGTTGGAATTCGCGTGAGTTAAGCTCTTCAAAACGCTCCATACGCGCTTTGTTTTTCTTTTGCTGACCTTTAGCAT